>JAEERN010000232.1 GCA_016285815.1 Clostridiales bacterium | reverse complement strand
GCGTGCGCCCCACGTATCCGCTGGGGGTCCGGCCCGGCTCGGTGGAGAGCCTGCTCCCGCCGGGCGGCGCGGCGCTGATGCGCCGCGCACTGGCGGACTTTGCGCGGCGGCTGCCCTTTTTCGGGGATCCGGACGCCGTGCTGACCGGTCCGGAGACGAGAACGTCGTCGCCCGTCCGCATGACCCGCGGCGAAAACGGAGAGAGCCTGACGGTCCGCGGCGTCTTCCCCTGCGGCGAGGGCGCGGGCTATGCCGGCGGCATCATGAGCGCCGCCGTGGACGGCGTGCGCCAGGCCCTGAAGCTGGCGGAAAAGAGAGACTGATCCGGCCCGGACGGCCGTTGCGGGAACGATCCCCGCTTTTCGGAGGAATTTCGTGTCATACCGTCGTTTGCCCTTTATCCAATACTTCATCAACACCAGTCAGGACTATACCGGGACCGGTCAGATGAGCTATCCGCTGAAGTACGACCGGGTGGGCTATTCCAGCGGCCCGCTGGAGAAGCTCTTCGGCCTGTACCGCACCGTCTACTATGAGATCCATTACGAGCCGGACCGGGACGCCATCCAGATGAACTTCCGGCGCTCGGTCAAGGTCACCGACTGGATCGCCAATCTGGATTTCCCCAGCAAGTATTACCACGCCATCGAGTTCGAGCATCAGCCGCTTCAGCTTCGGGTCCACCGCGGCTGGGGCATGATGTACATGGCCATCAAGCAGGACGTGCGCGCCCTGTGGCGCCAGTACCACCAGCGGTACCCCTCGGCCGAGACGGAGATCGTCGGGTGGTCGCTGGGGTCCAGTCTGGCGATCCTGTGCGCCCAGGATCTGAACTACAACTTCGGCGTTCGGCCCTATCTGTACACCTTCGGCACCGTCCGGCCCTTCAAGACCGTGCGGTCCAACGTCGACCGGATGCAGCGCTATCTGAGCACGGTCTGCACGGAGTGCTGGAACTTTTCCAACGTCAACGACCTGATCTCCTATCTGCCGCCTTTCCCGGGGTTCCGCATGATCCACCGGGTGAACGTCGAAACGGAGAAGAGCCTTTCGCTCTTCCGCATCGTCCATCCGTTCCACTATCATATCGACTACGACCGGGAGACGCTCTACGAGCCCTATGAGAACGGCGCGGATCCCGACGGACCGGAGGGAAGGGCGGTCCGCGCCCTCCGCGGACGGAAAAAGAGATGACAAAAGCCGGAGAAAGCGTTTGCTTTCTCCGGCTTTTCGATCAAAGCGGAACGGGGCGGGAAGCCCTCACTGGGCCGCCACGGACAGGGCGGCCACGTCGCCCAGCGTTTCGCCCAGCTCCGCCGGGACGACCCGGCAGGCCGCCGCGCTGGGGGCCAGACACTCTTCGTCCAGCACGCGCTGCATCTCGCCCCGGAGCAGCGCCTCGCTGCGCACGAAGATGGAGCCGATGACGATTTTCTCCGGGTTCAGCAGGTCCACCACCAGCGCCAGAGCGCGGCCCAGCATGCGTCCCACGGCGCGGTACGCGGCCAGAGCCGTCTCGTCGCCCTTCGCGGCGGCCTCGGCGACGGTGCGGGCCGAGACGTCCGCCAGCTCGGCGTGTGAGCCGCAGTAGCCGCAGGACTTGCCGCGCTGGAGCTGCTCGAGAGCGAAGGTGCGGCCCACCTGAGCGATGCCGCCGCCGCTGCAGTAGCCCTCGACGCTGCCGCGCTTGCCGTATCCCACAGGGCCCTCGTCGGTGAGGCGCAGATGGCCGATCTCGCCGGCCGAGTCGGTGGTCCCGGCGTACAGCCTGCCGTCGAGGATCAGGCCCGCGCCGAAGCCGGTGCCCATGGTGCAGAAGACCATGTTTTTCGTGCCGCGGCCCGCGCCGTAGCGCCATTCGGCCAGCGCGCAGGCGTTGGCGTCGTTCTGGAGATGGCAGGGCACGCCGTGGCGCGAGGAAAAGAACTCGCAGACGGCGACGTCGTCCCAGCCGGGCAGGTTGGGGGGGGACTGGATCAGACCGCGGACGCTGTCCAGCGGCCCGCCGCAGCTGACGCCGATGGCCCGGACGGGGACCGAGGCCAGCATGGGGGAGAGGAGCGCGTCCAGCCGCTCGAGCATGACGGCGGCGGGAACGGACTTGTCGGTGGGGATCGCCTCGCGGCGCAGGATGGTCAGGACCCCGTCCTCGTCCGAGCCGAGGATACAGGCGCACTTCGTGCCGCCGATGTCGAGACCGGCGTAATACGTGACAGACATGGTGTTGCCTCCTGTGGAGATGATCTTGGTCCGGCTCTATTCTACCACAGCCGCGTTTTTTTGTAAAGCGCGGAAAACAACTTGGCCCACCCGGCAAAAACCCGTTGAAATCAAGGGGCAAAAGGTGTATAATCAAAAGTGATAATCGGAAGAAAGGCGAGGGCCGCCCGGGGCGGTCTTCGCGAGAAAAAGAGAGGAGCATTATCACCCCATGGCAAACACCGTGCTGATGCCCCAGCTTGGCATCTCGGAGGAGACGGCGGTCCTGTCTCAGTTTTTCGTCGCCAAGGGCGACCGCGTTCGCGCAGGACAGCGGCTGTTCTCTCTGGAAACGGGGAAATCCACGTTTGAATTCGAAAGCGAATACGACGGCACCGTCCTGGCTCTGCTGTGCGCCGAGGGAGACGAGCTTCCCATCAAGGCGCCGGTGATGGTCATCGGCGAAGAGGGCGAGGCGGTCCCTGAGATCGCGCCGTCCGCACCGGCCGCCGCGCCGGTCGAAAGCGCTCCCGCTCCCGCCGCCGGACCGGCGCCCGCCGCGGCTG
>JAEERN010000035.1 GCA_016285815.1 Clostridiales bacterium | reverse complement strand
GGCCCTGATCCAGCGCTCCCGCGGGTACGGCCGGCGGCCGACGCTGTCCCCGGAGGACATCGACCGCCTGTCCGCGGCCGTCAAGCGCGTCAGCCCCAAAACGAGGATCGTGGTGGACAACTGCTACGGCGAGTTCGTCTGCGACCGCGAGCCGCGGATCGACGCGGCCTGCGGCGCGGACGTCCTGTGCGGCTCGCTGATCAAGAACCCGGGCGGCGGCATCGCCCCCACGGGCGGATACGTCGTCGGGACGGCGGAGTCCGTGGAGCGGACCGCCTGCCGGCTGGCCGTGCCCGGCATCGGCAGCGAGGCCGGCAGCTATGCCGGAGGGTACCGGTTGTTCTTCCAGGGGCTTTTCCTGGCGCCGCACACCGTGGCCCAGGCCGTCAGGACCGCGGCCTTCGCCGCGGCGGTAATGGGGGCCATGGGTTACCGCGTCTCGCCGGGCCCGCAGGACGAGCGGTTCGACATCATCCAGACCGTGGACTTCGGCGCGCCCGAGCCGCTGTTGGCCTTCATGCGCGGACTGCAGGCCGGCTCGCCGGTGGACAGCTTCGTGACGCCGGAGCCGTGGGAGATGCCGGGCTATGCCGACCCCGTGGTCATGGCGGCCGGGGCCTTCGTGTCCGGCGCGTCCATCGAGCTGTCGGCCGACGCGCCCATGCGTGAGCCGTATACCGCCTTTTTGCAGGGCGGCATTACCTATGAGTCCGGGCGGCTGGGGATCCTGAAAGCCGCCGGGAGCATGGCCGGGCGGGACTGAAAAAAAACGCCCGCGCGCCTTTTTCGAAAAAGACGAAACGCGCGCTTCCTCCCGCGGGAGGAAGCGCGCGTTTTCGGTTCCGAAGCGGGTCCGGACGCGCCGGGAGGGGCTATGCCACCAGATTCCGCAGCCAGATCCCCTTTTTGACGAAGACATAGCCCAGGATGTCCCGCAGCAGGTTGCAGCACTGGCAGGCGGTGAAGATGACCGCGATGCCGACGCCGGTGAACCGGCTCAGCACGAAGGCCAGCGGGACCGTGACGGCCCAGACGAAGCCGCTGTCGAAAAGAAAGGTGATCAGGGTCTTCCCGCCGGAGCGGATGGTGAAATAGGTGGCGTTGGCAAAGGCATCGAGGGGCATGGTGACCGCCGTGATGCGCATCAGCAGCGTGGCCAGCTCGCGGACGCTGCCGGTGGTCCGGTAGAGCAGGGGGATGTACCGGGCGAGGACGAAATAGACCGCGCCCACGAGGACGCTGATGAACACGGACAGGGCGATGAGCTTTCGGGCCGAGTCGGCCGCGCCGCTCATCTCGTCGGCGCCCAGGTGCTGGCCCACGATGATGCCGATGGTGGCGCCCACGGACATGAAGGCCACGGCGAACACGTTGAAGAACGTCTGCGAGATGTTGTTGGCGGCCACCACGTCCAGCCCGCGCAGGGAATAGCACTGGCTCAGGATCGCCATGCCGGAGGACCAGAAGGCCTCGTTGACCATCAGCGGCATCCCGCGCAGAACGATCTGCCGCGCCAGCGGCAGCGGGACGCGCATGCTTTTGAACGCTCCGGCGATGAACGGGTTGGTCGCCCGGTTCGCGAAGGTCCAGACGATGAGAACGGCGAGCTCGACGAAGCGCGAGACCACCGTGGCGACGGCCGCGCCGACGACGCCGAGGGCCGGCGCGCCGAAGTGACCGAAAATCAGAACGTAGTTGAGCAGCAGGTTCACCAGCACCGCGGCGACGCCCGCCGCCATGGGCGGCGTGGCCCGCCCCGTCTCGCGCAGGGTGCTGGCCCAGCACTGGGCCAGCGTGAAGGGCAGGAAGCCGACGGCCATGACGCGGATATAGTCCATGGCGCATTCCAGCGACCGCGCGGCCGAGGCCGCGTCGCCCTCGCCGCGGAGGTAGAGCCCCACCAGCTGCGGCCCGAAGATCAGCAGCACCGCGCCGGCCACGGCCGTCATGGCCGAGCAGAACAGGATCTTGAAGCGGAACGTGTGGCGGACGCCGCTCACGTCCCCGCTGCCGTGGTACTGGGCGCCGAAGATCCCCGCGCCGGAGACCGCTCCGAACAGGCAGAGGTTCAGCACGAAGATCAGCTGGTTGGCCACGGCGACGCCGCTCATCTCGGCGGTGCCGACGCGGCCGACCATAACGTTGTCCAGCATGTTGACGAAGTTGGTGATGCCGTTCTGCAGCATGATCGGCACCATCAGAGCAAGGGCCCGCCGGTAGAACGCGCGGTCCCCGATATACTTTCGAAGCAAGGTGTATCCTCCGGGTCAAGTGATCGAAACGGTGCTATTTTACCACAGAACGCGCCCGGATACAAGGGCCCTTCCGGCGGGTCTACGAAAAAAAGCGGGACGGCGCGCCGTCCCGCCCGGGAAACGGGGAAAGCTCAGCCGGCCGTCAGACGGACCACCACGTACTCGCAGCGGGCCTGGGTCCGAAGAGGGAAGCCCCACCCGGTGAAGCCAGAGCTGACGATCAGCGGCGTGCCGTTCACGTCGTAGCGGCCGTAGTTATAGCGGTTGAAGAGCTCGATGAACACGCCGGCGGGGAAGATCTGGCCCGCGTGGGTGTGGCCCGAGACGATGAGGTCGGACGCGGCGGCGTCCTCCTCCGCGGTGTAGGGCTGGTGGTCGGCGATGAGGACGAACCGGTCCTCCGGCACGCCGGCGGTCAGTTCCGCCGCCGGAACACGGGCCTGTTCCCGGTCGTCGCGCCCCACGAGGACCAGCCCCTCGCCCGAGTCCCACACCTCGTCCAGCAAAACGGTGATCCCGGCCTCTCCGATGGTCCGGGCCAGTTCCTCGGGCGTGAAGGCGGGCGAGGAGGAGTAGAACTGGCGGTCGTGGTTGCCGTAGACGAAGAAGGTGCCGAGGCGGCTCTCGATGCCGCCCAGCACGTCGAAGATCTCGCGCATGGACTCGGCCGAGGTGCCCTCTTCGACGATGTCGCCCACCAGCAGGACCAGATCCGGCGAGAGGGCGGAGATCTCCGCGGCCTTTTCCGCGACCAGCGCCTTGTTCTGGATGGTGTCGTAGTGCGTGTCGCTGAGGAAGACCACGGTATAGTCCCGGTCCAGCTTGTCCGAGACGACGGTGTAGTCGGTCCGGACCACGGTGGACATGTTCCACGCGCCGAGACAGACCGCCGCGGTGGAAAGCGCCGCGGCGGCTGCGCCGGTCCG
>JAEERN010000034.1 GCA_016285815.1 Clostridiales bacterium | reverse complement strand
GTCGGCCCGCACGTCGACGGCGGCGCGGACGGCCGCGAGAAAGTCCCGGATCAGCGTCCGGATCCCGTCTTCGCTGTCCGCGGCGAAGAAGACGCCGTGGTTCTGCATGACCAGCAGATCCAGCGGGCGCCCCGTCCGGGCGCGGAAGTCCTCCATGACCGCCTTGGCGGCCATGGCCAGCGTATAGCCGGGTCTGGTCTCGTCCATCCAGACGGCCCGGCCGCCGAAGTGCTCTTCCAGATACCGGCGCCCCCCCACGCTGCAGGTCATGGCGTTGACGTCGCAGGGGTGCAGATGGACGACGAACTTCTGGGGGAAAAGCGCGTGGAGCAGCGCTTCCACGCTGGGACGGGCCGTTTCGCCGGGCAGACGCGCGGCCATCATGTCGGCCAGAACGGCGGCCTCCGCCTCGGCCTCGCCGGCCGGATAGGCCTTCTCTGTGACGGAGAGCAGCCGGGCCAGATCCATGGCCACGAAGCCCGCCTCCGTGATGGTACCGAGGCGGTGGCCGCTGGCCTTGACCGTCAGCCGTCCGTCGGCCTTGACCGAGGTGTTCCCGCCGCCGGCCAGGACCATCTCGGGGTCCGAGCCGTATTCCCGGGAAAGAGAGATCAGGATTTCCAAGTCGTTCATGCGAATACCTTCAACAGATAGTTTTCCGCCGCCGCGTTCCAGAGGCCGCCGGCCTCGCGGCAAAGGTGGTCCAGCTCGGCAAAGCGGGGATCCTCCGCGCCCTTGGCCGCAAAGTCGGCAATGGCCGTCAGCGGCAGGTCAGCGTGGGTGTAGATCAGCTTTTTCCCGCCGGGGATCTTCGGCAGGTTCAGCGTGGTCTCTGCCGCCGCGTTCAGACCGCCGACGTGGGTGATCATGGCGGCGGGGTTGATGCGCCCCTGCTCCATCAGCGCGATGGCCTCGCGCATGTCGTCCGTGTTGCCGCCGCTGGTGCCCACCAGATGGGTGGACGCATAGTGGACGTTGTAAAAGTTGAACAGGGCCGAGAACTGCTTGTCCATAGGTCCGGCAAAGAAGTTGAGACAGCCGTCCCTGCCCAGCAGGTCGCCGCCCAGTTCGACCACCGAGCGGACCGGGGCGAAGCAGAACACGTCGTCGAACCCCTTGCCGCCGGTCAGAGACGTCAGCTCGGCTTTGGCGTCGCCGCAGGCGGCGGTGTTCACATAGACCAGCTTCACGCCGTTCCGGGCCGCCTCTTCCGGGCTCAGCAGCCGCTCGACCCGGGCCAGACGGTCCGCGTCGATGTCGGTGACCACCAGCAGAGACGGGCGGCGGTCGCAGTGCATGGCGTAGTCGATGGCGGCCATGCCCATGGGGCCGCAGCCGGCCAGGATGGCCATGGCCCCGTTCTCCACGACGCCCATGCGGTGCTCATAGCTGCCGTAGGCGGTGTGGTACTGCGCGTGGAACGCGCCGACGACGCAGGAGACCGGCTCTGCCAGACTGCCGAAGAAGAACGCCTCGCCGGCGTACGGCAGCAGGCAGTTCATCTCCATGACCTCGTTTGGGATCACCACGTAAGTCGCGTCCCCGCCGATATAGCGGTAGGAATAGCCCGGAGCGGCCAGACTCCCCTTATACGCCAGCGCGGGCTGGATGGCGAACCGGTCGCCCGGCCGATAGCGCTCCGCCCACTTCTCGCCCACGGCGATCAGCTCGCCGCAGAACTCGTGTCCCATGATGGTGGGGTTTTCGGCCACGTCATCCGGCACGCGCTTGTGAGCCGCGCCCTGTTCCGCCGCCTTGAAGGTGGACATACAGATCGAATCGGACACGACCCGGGCCAAGATCTCGTCGGGGCCGATCTCGGGCAGCTCGAAGGTCTCAAGCCGCAGGTCCTCGCGCCCGTACAGGCGCAGCGCGGTGGTCTTCATCCGCTACAGCTCTCCTTTCGCGTTTCAGATGCCGAACTTTTCGCGGCGGATCTTCTCCGTCGTGGTGAAGTTGAACTCGGCCGTATAGCCCGGCAGCGGCAGGATCTTTTCGTGGATGGCGTCCAGGATCCAGCCCGCCTGCGGGTAGTAATAGTGCTCCAGCTCGGGACACGGGGAAATGACGTTGGGCGCGCCCACCACCACAGGCGGCGCATCCAGATAGTCGAAGGCGAACTCGGTGATGTTCCGGGCCAGATCGTTCAGGTACGAGCCGCGCTCGCAGGCGTCGGACACCAGCACGATGCGGCCGGTCTTCTTCACGGACTCGACCACGGGGCCGTAGTTGAACGGGACCAGGCATCTGGCGTCGATGACCTCGGCCTCCAGGCCGAACTCGTCCTTCAGCCGGTCCGCCGCGGCGACGGCGGAATAGAGCGCCGCGCCCACGGTCAGGATGGTGACGTCCTTGCCCGCGCGCTTGACGTCCGGCTCGCCGAAGGGGATCTCATAGCTCCCGGCGGGGACCTCGTCCCGGAACAGCTCTCCCTTGTCGTAGAGCTTCTGGCTCTCGAAGAAGACCACGGGGTCCGTGCCGTTCAGCGCGGCGGTCATCAGACCCTTGGCGTCATAGGGCGTCACCGGGAAGCAGACCTTCAGGCCCGGGATGTGGGCCGCCAGGCTGGTCCAGTCCTGCGCGTGCTGGGCGCCGTACTTGGACCCGCACGAGACCCGCAGGACCACGGGCATCTTCAGGATGCCGGCGCTCATGGCCTGCCACTTGGCCAGCTGGTTGAACACCTCGTCTCCGCAGCGGCCCAGGAAGTCACAGTACATCAGCTCTGCCACGGCGCGCCCGCCGCAGATGCCGTAGCCCACGGCGGCGGCCACGATGGTGCTCTCGGAGATCGGCGTGTTGAAGAACCGGTGGTACGGCAGGCTCTCCGTCATGTCGCGGTAGACGCCGAAGGCGCCGCCCCAGTCGCGGACGTCCTCGCCGAAGGCCACCAGCGAGGGATCCTCGCAGAACTTGGAGAAGATGGCCTCGAACAGCGCGTCCCGGATGGAGACGGTCTTCAGCTCGCTCAGGGGCTTTCCGTCCTCGCCGCGGCCGCGGCGACTCTTGCCGGCGATCTTCTTGACGCGGGTGTTCTCGGCATAGGTCGTCAGCGTCTCCGGCTCGCCCTCGCCAAGGCGCTCGATGTGCCCGTTGGAGAAGACGGTGCGGCGGATGGCGTCCGGATCGCGGGTCAGGTCGATCCGCGGCGAGACGCTGTCGTCGATGGCCAGGCGCATGATGTCGGTGATTCGCTCGCGGATGCTCTCCTCCATGGCGGCGGTCTGTTCGGCGTCCGCCACGTCGTTTTCGATGAGCTTCGCCTTGAAGGCGGCGATGGAGTCGTGGGCGCGCCACGCGTCGATCTCCTCGGCGGTGCGATAGCTGGACGAGTCGGTGGCCGAATGGCCGACGTAACGGTAGGTCACGGTGTCCAGCAGGACCGGCCCTTCGCCGGCTTCCGCCAGCACGCGCTTGCGGGCAAAGGCGTCGATGACGGCCAGCGGGTTGTACCCGTCCACACGCTCGGCGTGGAGCTGGGTCGGCGAGATGCCGGCGCCGACGCGCGCCAGCATGTCGTAGGCCATGGTCTCGCCGCGGGTCTGACCGCCCATGCCGTACTGGTTGTTGAAGAAGTTGAAGATCACGGGCAGCCCGCCGGAGTGGGCCTCGTCCCACAGGACGCGGAACTGGTCCTGGGCGGCGAAGTTCAGCGCCTCCCACACGGGGCCGCAGCCCAGCGAGCCGTCGCCGATGTTGCAGACGACGATGCCCGGCTTTTTGTTGACCCGCTTGTACAGGCCCGCGCCGACGCTGATGCCGGCGCTTCCGCCGACGATGGCGTTGTTGGGATAGATGCCGAACGGCGTGAAGAACACGTGCATGGAATTGCCGACACCCATGGTAAAGCCGTTCTCCCGGCCGAACAGCTCGGCCATGAAGCCGTAGAGCAGAAAGTCCAGCGCAAGGTCCTGGACGTTGCCGCTGTGGTTGGCCGCCTCGACCACGTTCAGGATCTTCCCGCCGGAGAACTCCTTCATCACGCGGTACAGCTCGTCCTCGGGGATCTGGCGGATGGCGGCGAAGCCCTTGGCCAGCACCTCGCCGTGGCTTCTGTGGCTGCCGAAGATGAAGTCGTCCATGGTCAGGCCGTAGGCCATGCCGACGGCGCCGGCCTCCTGGCCGGTGTAGAGATGCGCCGGACCGGTGTAGACGTAGTCCACGCCGTTGTACTTCTTCGTCGTCCGGACGGAGAACAGCATGGTCTCGAACTCCCGGATGAACTGCATATCCCGGAAAATGCCGATCAGCTGGCTGTCAGAGAAGTTTTCGCGCTCTTCTTCAAAGGTCTTGTTATACGCGTTGACGGGGATGCTGCGGAACGTGATCTCGCCCGGACGGCGCATCTCCTCGGGATCTACGAACAGACTCTTGGGCATGTTGCTACAACCTTTCCATCATTTCAGGCCGGGGAACGGCCTGTGAATTTATTGGCGCTGGGAGCGTTCAGAACGCGCTGTCCCGCAGGACCTCCGCCACCGTCGGGTGCGGGAAGATCACGCGGCGAAGGTCTTCGGCGCGGAACTCGCGGCCCAGCATGGCCGCCGCCGCCGGGATGATCTCACCGGCGGGATTTCCCACCAGCGAGACGCCGAGGATCTTCTCCCCGGGGACCGACAGCACCAGCTTGCAGATGCCGCGGCCGCCCTCGTTTTCGGCCATATAGCGGCCGGAATAATTCATCGGAAGGGTCCGGACGCGGACTTCGAGCCCCTTTTCCCGGGCGGTCTCTTCGGTCTCGCCCACCGAGGCGGCCTCGGGATCCGTATAGATGACCGCCGGAACGGCGGAATAGTCCATGCGGTCGCGGCGGCCCAGCATGACGTTCACCGCCACCTCAGCCTCGCGATAGGCCGTGTGGGCCAGCATGGACTTGCCGTTCACGTCGCCCGCGGCGAAAACGCCGGGAGCGCTGGTCTTCATCTGCTCGTCCGTCACCACGGCGCCGCGCTCGGTGACGACGCCGATGGTCTCGAGGCCGACCCCCGCGGTCACGGCCCGGCGGCCGATGGACAGCAGGACCTTTTCCGCCGAGACCGTCCGGGTCTGGCCGTCCTTTTCAAAGGTGACGTCCCCGCCTCGGACGGCGGTGACCTTCGCGCCGAGGATGAACTCGACGCCGCGGGCGGCGTACTCGTCCATGAGGATCTTCGAAACGTCCCGGTCGGTGCGGCCCGCGATGCGGTCCGCCATCTCCACCACGGTGACCTTGGCGCCGGCGGCGTTGAAATAGGCCACCATCTCCAGCCCGATGACGCCGCCGCCGATGACGCACAGGCTTTCGGGCACGCGGTCCAGCGAGAGGATCTCGCGGTTGGTCAGCACCCGGCCGCTCTGCAGCGACTCGGCAAGCCCGTCGATCCGCGGCACCAGCGCCTCGGACCCCGTGCAGATCAGCAGCTTGTCGGCGGTGTGGCTCTCGCCGCCCACGGCGACCTCATAGCCCTCTTTGCCGCGGCCGAGGATCTTCGCCTCTTCGCGGACCACGGCGACCCCGGCCTTTTTCAGGGAAGCGGCGATGCCGCCGGTCAGCGTGCGGACCACGCGGTCCTTCCGGGCCACC
>JAEERN010000231.1 GCA_016285815.1 Clostridiales bacterium | reverse complement strand
CTCAGCCGGCGCGGGAATCCCGCCGCGGCCAGCAGCCCGCCGAAGTCCCCGGCAGCGCCGGGCCCGATCTCCACCGTCTTTGTGTCAAAGCGGTGCCCTTTTCCGCAGCCGCACCCGGCAAGCTCCCGTTCGATGGCGGCAAGATCCATGTCCGAAATCCCTCCGTTTCCTGCGAAGCGCGCCGGTCCGGCGCGCGCAAAGCCCCGCAGCGTCCGGCTCCTCCGGACGGCCGCGGGGCCGATGCCCGTCACTCGATGGTCGTCTGCTCGACGCCAAGGTCCTCCGCCCGGACCAGCGCCCCGGCTGCGGGCAGGGTGCGCGTGCGGAAGCGGGTGGGGTTTTTGATCCCCATCTCCTCCGCCGGCGCGGCGGAGATCACCGTCTGGCGCGCCTTCAGCGTCATCACCTTGACGCCCGCGGTGCTGCGGGTGGGCTTCGGCGCCAGCATGGCTGTGTTCAGCAAGAGCCCCCGGTCCGCCGACGAGCGCAGGAACACCTCTTTGTCCCCGTCCAGCTGGACTGCGGCCACCAGCGGGACCTTGTCGGAATACGCCCCCGTCAGCTTGCGGCGGTTGGTCTTGGTCTCATAGCTGCCAAGGCTGACCCTGGCGCACTTGCCGTCCGCGAAGACGAACAGCACGCTGCCCCGGTATTCGCCGCCCGGCGCCACGGCCATGGCCGTCACCGACTCGCCGGGGTCCATGCCCAGATGCTGGGGCAGATACAGCCCCAGCATGGCGACCTTGTTCTCGGACAGGTCGTCCGCCGCGACCTTATAGACCTGCTGCCTGTCCGTGAAGAACAGCAAATCGTCGGCGTTGGTCCCGTCCACGCGCCGGACTATGCCGTCCCCCTCCTTCAGCTTCTGTTCCCCGCTCCGCTGCAGCGCGGCGGGGGTGATCTTCTTGAAATACCCCTCCCGGGTCAGGAAGAAAACCACGGGGTAGGCCTCGGCCGCCGGCTCTTCCTCCGGCTCGTCGGCCGGCGCGTCGTAGACGATGCGGGTGCAGCGGTCCCGCCCGTACTTTTTCGCCACCTCGGTCAGCTGGTCGATGATGATCTTCTTGATCTTTTTGCGGTTCTTCAGCGTGTCCTCCATGTCCGCGATCTCGGCGCGCATGCGCTCGGTCTCGGCCAGACGGTTGAGGATATACTCCTTGTTGATGTTCCGAAGCTTGATCTCCGCGATGAAGTCCGCCTGTTCCTCGTCGATGCCGAAGCCGATCATCAGGTTGGGGATGACCTCCGAGTCCTCTTCGGTGCCCCGGATGATGGCGATGGCCTTGTCGATGTCCAGCAGGATCTTGGAGAGGCCCTCCAGCAGATGCAGGCGGGTCTTCATCTTGGTCAGCCGGTGGTAGAGCTGGCGCTCAATGCACATGACGCGCCAGGCGGTCCACTCTTCCAGGATCTCGCGCACGCCCATGACGTTGGGCGTACCCTCGATGATCACGTTGAAGTTGCAGGGGAAGCTGTCCGTCAGCGGCGTCAGCCGCGACAGCTTCGCCATGAGCTTTTCGGGATCCACGCCGCGCTTCAGGTCGATGGCGATCTTCAGGCCGTGCAGGTCCGTCTCGTTCCGCATGTCCGAGATCTCCTTGACGGTCCCGTCCTTGACCAGCGCGGCGGTCTTGTCGATGATGGCCTCCACCGTGGCGGTATAGGGGATCTCGGTGACCTCGATGCAGTTCTGCTCCTTGTCGTAGTGCCAGACCGAGCGGACCTTGATGGAGCCGACGCCGGTCTCGTACACCTGCTCCAGCGCGTCCCGGTCGTAGATCAGCTCGCCGCCGGTGGGAAAATCCGGGGCCTTCAGCGTGGAATAGATGTTGTGGTTCGGATCCTTGATCAGGGCGACGGCCGTCTCGCAGACCTCGCGCAGATTGAAGCCGCAGATGCGGCTGGCCATGCCGACGGCGATGCCCGTGTTGGCCGAGACCAGGATGTTGGGAAAGCTGGTCGGCAGCAGCGCGGGCTCTTTCATGGTCCCGTCGAAGTTGTCGACCATGTCCACCATCTCTTCGTCGATGCCGTCGAACAGCTCCTGGCAGATGGGCTCCAGCCGGACCTCGGTATAGCGGGACGCAGCGTAAGCCATATCGCGGGAGCCGACCTTGCCGAAGTTGCCCTTCGAGTCCACAAAGGGGTGCAGCAGGGCGCCGTTGCCCCGGGTCAGGCGCACCATGGTCTCGTAGATGGCGCCGTCGCCGTGGGGATTCAGCTTCATGGTGGCCCCCACCACGGCGGAGGACTTCATGCGGTTCCCCTTCAGGAGCCCCTGTTTGTACATGGTATAGAGCAGCTTCCGGTGCGACGGCTTGAACCCGTCGATCTCCGGCAGCGCGCGGGACACGATGACGCTCATAGTATAGGGCATGTAGTTGGTCTCGATGACGCGCGTGATGAGCATGGGCTCCGCTTCTCTGGGCGGAAGCTCCTGTTCCGGTTTCGGCGCCGGCTTTTTCCTTGCCATCGCTTACAGGTCCCCTCTCTGGATCAGAATATGTCGGCCAGCTCGAGCCAGTCCGCCCCGTTCTGGGCGATGTACTCCTTGCGCCCGGCCAGATTGTCCCCCGGCAGCAGATCGAACATGTCCGCCGTCGCCGCGGCGTCGTCCGGCGTCACCTGGATCAGGCGCCGGGTGGCCGGGGACATGGTGGTCAGGCTCATCATCTCCGGCTCGTTCTCGCCCAGGCCCTTGGACCGCTGGATCGTGCACTTCGCGCCGCCCAGGGACGCCAGGATCTCGGCCTTTTCGCGGTCGTCATAGGCGAAATACGTCTGATCCCTGCAGGTAATCTCGTACAGCGGGCTCTCCGCGATATAGACGTACCCCTCGTTGATCAGCGTCGGCACCAGCCGGTAGAGCATGGCCAGGATCAGCACGCGGATCTGAAAGCCGTCCACGTCCGCGTCGGTGCAGATGATGATCTTGTTCCACCGCAGGGCGTTGATGTCAAAGCTGGACAGCTCCTTGCTGCCGGACTTGACCTCTACCCCGCAGCCCAGCACCTTCAGCAGATCGGTGATGATGTCGCTTTTGAAGATCCGTCCGTATTCAGCCTTCATACAGTTCAGGATCTTGCCGCGGACCGGCATGACCGCCTGGAACTCGCTGTTCCGCCCCTGGACCACGGACCCCAGCGCCGAATCGCCCTCGACGATATACAGCTCCCGGCGGGACGTGTCCTTGGTCCGGCAGTCCACGAATTTTTCCACGCGGCTGGAGATGTCCATGGTGCCGGACAGCTTCTTGCGCGCGTTCTGCCGCGCCTGTTCGGCGGACTCGCGGATCTGTTTGTTCCGCAGCACCTGCTCGCAGAGCTTTTCCGCCTCGGCCCGGCACTCGATGAAGTACACCTCCAGCGTAGACTTCAGAAAATCCGTCATGGCCTCCTGGATGAAACGGTTGGTGATGGCCTTTTTGGTCTGGTTCTCATACGAGGTGACGGTGGAGAACGAGTTGGTCACCAGCACCAGACTGTCCGCTACGTCCTGGAACACGATGCGGGTCTGGCTCTTGCCGTATTTGCCGTTCTGCCGGAGATAGCCGTCGATGGCCGAGACGAAGGCGCTGCGCGCCGCCTTTTCCGGCGCGCCGCCGTGCTCCAGCCACGACGAGTTGTGGAAATAGGTGATGCTCGGCGTGTTCTTCGTCATGCAGAACGCCGCCTGCATCTGGACCTTGTATTCCGGCTTGTCCTCGCGGTCGCGGCCCTTGCGCTCGCCCGAGGCGAAGCGCACCGGAACGATGGCGTCCAGCCCGGCCAGCTCGGCCACATAGTCCTGGATGCCGTTCTCGTAGAGGAATTCCGTCTCGGTGAACTTGCCGTCGGCCTGCTGGTCCCGCAGCACGAACTTCAGCCCGGCGTTGACCACGGCCTGTTTTTTCAGCGTATCGGTGAAATAGTCCAGCGGGATGTCGATGTCGGTGAAGACCTCCAGGTCCGGGCGCCAGCGGTGCACCGTGCCAGTGCGGCGGCCGGAATAGGGCTCCTTGATCAGCCGGTTCGGCGCATCCGTGACGTTCTTGCCCTTTTGGAAGTGCAGCGTATAGTGACAGCCGTCGTACCAGCAGTTCACGTCCATATACTCGGACGAGTACTGGGTGGCACAGGCGCCCAGGCCGTTCAGGCCCAGCGAGAACTCGTAATTCCCGTCCTCGCTGTTCGAGTATTTGCCGCCGGCGTACAGCTCGCAGTAGACCAGCTCCCAGTTATAGCGGCCCTCTTTCTCGTTCCAGTCCACGGGACAGCCGCGGCCGAAGTCCTCCACCTCGATGGACTTGTCCAGAAAGCGCGTCACGTTGATGACCTTGCCGAACCCCTGACGCGCCTCGTCGATGGAGTTGGACAGGATCTCAAAAAACGAGTGCTCGCAGCCGCCGACGCCGTCCGAGCCGAAGATCACGCCCGGACGCTTGCGCACTCTGTCCGCACCCTTGAGACTGACGATACTCGAATCGCCGTAAGATGCCGTTTTCTTCGCCATGTTCCCGCCTCATCCTCTTCTCCGCCGGGGGCGCGGCCCCCGTCCTTCCCCGCTTTCGGCGGGATCGCCGAAAGCCCGGGCCCCGAACGGCCCCTCCGGCGGTCCCGCCAGTCCGTTCAGACCCATTGTATTATACAGGATCTTTCTCTTTTTGTCAAGTCTTCGGCTTTACAGCCATGTCCCCGCAAATAAGGCGGCGCCGCTTTACACCGCCGCCGTGCGCGGCGGCGGGAAGAACGGAAAAACTCAATAACCCAAACCCCGGCAAGGCCGGAAGTATCGGTAAAAATGTACATTGCAAACGTTCCCGAACGATGTTAAAATAGAAAACAGTAATCAAACTGCGGAACAGTATCGAAAGGAAGCGCAGATCATGGATATCCGCATCGAACGAGTTTCTCCCGACAAGGCCAAGCCCAAACCGGAGGGCGCCCTGGGCTTCGGTAAAAAATTCACCGACCACATGCTCCTCATGGATTACACCCGCGGCATCGGCTGGCACGACGCGCGGATCGTCCCCTACGGCTCCATCTCGCTGGACCCCTCGGCCATGGTCTTCCACTACGGCCAGGAAGTCTTCGAGGGACTCAAGGCCTACCACACCGAGGACGGGCGCACGCTGCTCTTCCGCCCGGCGGACAACGCCCGCCGCATGAACGACTCCTGCCGCCGCCTCTGCATGCCGGAGATCGACGTGGACGACTGGGTCGAGCTGGTGCGCGCGGCCGTCCGGGCCGACCAGGACTGGATCCCCACCGCCCCCGGCACCTCGCTGTACATCCGGCCCTTCATGATCGCCACGGACCCGTTCCTCGGCGTCCGCGCCTCGGACCACTATTACTTCATCATCATCCTCAGCCCCTCCGGCAGCTATTACGCGGCGGGCCTCAACCCGGTCCGGATCTACATCGAGACCGAATACGTCCGCGCCGTCCGCGGCGGAACGGGCTTTGCCAAGTGCGGCGGGAACTACGCCGCCTCGATCCTGTCCCAGTCCAACGCCCACGAGTCCGGCTATGAGCAGGTGCTCTGGCTGGACGGCGTCCACCGCGAGTTCATCGAAGAGGTCGGCGCCATGAACATCTTCTTCAAGATCGGCGGCGAAGTCGTCACCCCCGCGCTGGAGGGCAGCGTGCTGCCCGGCATCACCCGCCGCTCGGTCATCGAGCTGCTGCGCGACCGCGGCGTTCCGGTCTCCGAGCGCCGGATCTCCTACAAAGAGCTGGAGAAGGCCGCCGATGACGGAACGCTGGAGGAGATCTTCGGCACGGGCACCGCGGCGGTCATCTCCCCCGTGGGCGAGCTGCGCATCGGCGACCGCCGGATCACCGTCAACGAAGGCAGGATCGGCGAGATCTCGTCCTGGCTCTACGACACCCTGACCGGCATCCAGTGGGGCCGCCTGCCGGACGAGCACGGCTGGACCGTTTCCCTCTGATCGTCAGCCAAACCGAACGGCGCCGTCCGGAACGACGCCGGAGAAGAAACGGGATCTCCCGCTCCTCCGGCCCGCTTCGGGCGGCACCGCCTCAAATAGCTTCTCTTTTCCGTCAATCCGCCCGGGCCTCGCAGGCGCGCCAGAACGCCAGCGCCCGCGGCATGTCCGCCGGATCGTAGATCCCGTGCAGGACCATGTCGCCGGCAAAGCCGCGCGCCCGCAGCAGCCTCGCGGTCAGCGGGAAGTCCACGATCCCCAGCCCCGTGCCGCAGAACGAGATGCCGTCCCCCTCGCGGATATCCTTTCCGTGGGCCAGAACGACGTCGTCCCCGAAGCACTCGAAGGCGTGGGCGATGGTCTCGGCCGACCGCTCCCGCCGGGCGCAGCCCGCGTGGAACAGATTGGCGCAATCCAGGATCATCTTCAGCCGGGCCGAGCCCACCTCGTCCATCAGCCGCCGTGCTTTCTCCGGCGTGTCGACGACGTTGGCCGCCTCGGACTCCACCGCCAGTGTGATCCCCTGTCTCTCCGCCAGCTCCACGGTCCTCAGCACCGTATCCAGCATGTCGGCCCAGGCCGCTTCCGTCCCGTTTTCGTCGGACGGGGCCCACAGGTTTTCCCGGTTCCGCGTTCCCGAGCAGAGCGTCACCACCGGCGCGCCCAGCGCGGCGGCGGCCTCGATCAGGCCCGCCATGCGGCGGATGCCCTCGGCCCGGATCTCCCGGTCCGGGTGGGTCATGTTGAACGTGCCGTTCACCGCGCTGACCGGAAGATCCTCCCGCGCGGCGGCCCGCCCGGCCGCGTCCAGCGCCTCCGGCCGGATCCGCTCCGGGATCTCGAGCCGCCCGTCCGGCGTGAAATCGCTCTCGCGCACCGAAGAGAACGCGAACTGGACGCATTCGAACCCGATGGCCCGGATCCCGCCGAACAGCCGGTCCGCCGGCGGCGGCGCGTTCCCCGTTTCAAAATCCGTGCTGCAAACTCCCGTCCGCACCGATACCGACCTCCCCCGTCAGCGTTTCGTTTCCCTATCATTATAGCGCGATCCGCGCTCCCCGTCAAGGGCGGCGGGCGCGGGCCGGGCCGGCCGTTCCGGCCCGAGAAAGGATGTGTCCCCTCATGGCAAACAAGAAGAGCTCCGGCGGCTCCACCGCGGGCCGTCTGGCCAAAAGATGGTTCATCGACGCCTTTTCCTCCATGGCGCTGGGCCTGTTCGCCTCGCTGATCATCGGCCTGATCATCGAACAGCTCGGCAAGATCCCTCTTCCGGGGTTCCACTATCTGACGGAGTACGCCAAATATGCCAAGGAGATCACCGGCGCCGCCATCGGCGTCGCCATCGCCTACGGCCTGAAGGCCAGCGCGCTCACGGTGTTCTCCAGCGCCGCGGTGGGCGCCTTCGCCTATTCCATCGGCGGGCCCTTCGGCGCCTACGTCGCCGCGCTGGTGGGCGCGGAGCTCGGCAACCTGCTGGCCGGCCGCACCAAGTTCGACATCGTGCTCGTCCCGCTGGCCACCATCATCCCCGGCGGCGTCATCGCCTCGCTCACGGGGCCCTACATCGCCATCGCCATGAAAGCCATCGGCACCTTCATCAACGAGACCACCGCCCTGAACCCCGTCCCCATGGGGATCATCGTGTCGGTCGTCATGGGCATGTGCCTGACGGCCCCCATCTCCAGCGCGGCCATCGCCATCTCGCTGGGCCTCAGCGGCGTGGCCGGGGGCGCGGCCTGCGTGGGCTGCTGCGCCAACATGGTCGGCTTCGCCGTGGCCAGCTTCCGCGAGAACCGCTGGAGCGGCCTCGTCAGCCAGGGGCTGGGCACCTCCATGCTCCAGGTGGGCAACATCGTCCGCCGGCCGCAGATCTGGCTGCCCGCCATCCTCACCTCCGCCGTGCTGGGCCCCATCTCGTCGGCCGTGCTCAAGATGACCACGCTGCCCGGCGGCGCGGGCATGGGCACCAGCGGTCTGGTGGGCCAGTTCCTCACCTACAGCTCCATGACCGCCGACGGTTCTTCGCCGCTCTATACGATCCTGTGCATCGTGTTCATGCACTTCGTCCTGCCCGCGGTCCTGTCGCTGGGCATCAGCGAGGGCATGCGGAAGCTGGGCTGGATCAAGCACGGCGACATGGCGCTGAAATCCCAGGTCTGACCTTCGAACCGAAAAGCGCCGCGGGGCGGGCCCGGATCGGGCCCGCCCCGCTTTTTGCTCCCGTCGCCCCGCCGCCGTCACCGGAAAAGCCCGGGGTACCGCGTTCGGAACCGCTTCACGCTTTCGGCGGCGCCCTCGGCAAAGTCCGCCAGCTCCGCGTCGGACCGGACGCGGTTCTCCTCGACGATCATGTCGCCGCGGTATCCGGCGGCCTCCAGCCGGGACAGAGCGGTTTCGACGTCGATCCGCCCCGTGCCGGGCACGGCCGTCATGAAATCGCGCCGTCCTCCCGGCGTCTCCGGCGGGATCGCCTCTCCCAGATCCTTCAGGTGCACGTGGCGGATCCGCGGGGCCAGCAGCGGGATCACCGCCGTCTCGTCCTCATCCAGAAAGGCGAAGTTGCCGCTGTCGTAGTTGTACCAAAGCCCCGGCACCCGCTCGAACAGCACCAGCAGGTCCGCGACCGAGGAGTACGGCCGCATGGGGTCCGAAAAGTTCTCCACAAGGACCGCGACGTCCCGCCGCGCCGCATAGTCGCACAGGCGGTCCAGCTCTTCCGCGATCCGGCGCGCCGTCTCGTCCTTTTGCTCCGGCGCGGCCGCCCGGCCCGGCACGATGAGAAAGTTCTTCGCTCCCAGCGCGGCGATCCGGTCCACGGCGCGCTCGGCGTCCGGCCTCTGCCCGTCGGGCAGCTCGTAAAAGCCGTGCACCGTCTCCAGCGCGATGCCGGCGCGCGCGTACCGCCCGGCCAGCGCCTCCGCGCCCGCCCGGTCCAGGTCCTCCACGGACGCCTCGACCAGCGAAAACCCGGCGCCCGCCAGCCGCGCCAGCGCCTCGTCCTCTGAGATCCCTCGGCCGCGGGCGTACCCCGCATAGGCCGAATGGAACAGTCCCGTTCCCATGTTCGTTCCTCCCTCCGGCGGCCGGACCGGCCGCAAAAAAAAACAGTCGCCGCAGGCGGCAGGCGCCTGCGGCGACTCGTGCGGGTAAGAGGACTTGAACCTCCACAGCCTTGCGACCATAAGAACCTGAATCTTACGCGTCTACCAGTTCCGCCATACCCGCGCATGGCCGATCCCGCGCGGCAAAGCGCCGGCGGAAAATCAACGTGCATATGATAGCACATCCCGGCGGGTTTGTCAAGCGGTTTTTCGTCCCCCGGCAAAAAAGTTTCGCGCGGCGCGCACGCCCGGCCGGTCTTCCCGCGCGTCCGAACAGACTGTTGACTTTTGGACCGGGCCATGCTATCATACCGGCGTGGGACGCGTTCCCCGGGAAAACGCGAAAAAAGGAGGGCGCCGCCGTGGTGCTGGAAGATTTCACCGAGGGTCTGAAGACCGGCCGGATGCCGCCGGTCCGCCCCATCGTCAAAAAGGGCACGCTGCGCATCGGCGCGGTGGAGACCACGCCCGTGGTCTGGAACGGGCGGCTGCTGCGCTTCGAGTGGATGCGGCCCGCGCCGTGGGGCGCCTTCGACGGGACGCCCCGTCCCGTCGGCCGCTATCACTTCGTGGACATGGCAACCGGCGCGGAGACGCCGCCCTTCGCCAACGACCACGCTTTCGGCTGCTGCTGGGCCGAAAACGGCGTCATGTACGTCCACGGCGTCCGCGGCGGCGGCGGCGGAAACGTGCTGGACTGCTTCACGTCGCGGGATCTGATCCGCTGGGAACAGCGCGATCCCTTCGTGTTCCCCGAATCGTACAGCCTGTTCAACACCTCGGTGGCCCGCGGCCCGGACGGGTACGTCATGGCCGTCGAGGCCGGCTCCGGCGCGGGCGTCGGCGCGCGCTTTACCAACTTTTTCGCCGTCTCCGACGATCTCCTGCACTGGGCCCTGCTGCCCACCGACCGTTTTTCGTACGCGCCTGACCGCTATACGGCCTGTCCCGTCATCCGCTTCAGCCGCGGCTGGTGGTACATGATCTATCTCGAGGGCCTGCCCTGTCACCGCTGGGTCCCCTATATCGTCCGCACCCGGGACTTCGAGCGGTACCAGCTCGGCCTGCGCAACCCGGTCCTGTGGTTTTCCGACGAGGACAAGCGCCTGTTCCGGCCGGAGGATTTCACGCCCGCCCAGCGCGAGGAGATCCGGAACGCCGTGGTCTGCAACAACAGCGACGTGGACCTCTGTGAATTCGAGGGGCGCACCGTCCTGCTCTACTCCTGGGGCAACCAGTTCGGCCGCGAATACCTGGCGCTGGCCGAGTGGGACGGCGGGCTGGACGACTTTTTCGCGTCGTTCTTCCCGGAAGAGGCGTGACCCGCCGCCCTGAAGACCGAACAAAAAGGACTTGCGCGAAGCAAGTCCTTTTTTCTATGGAGACAGCAGGACTCGAACCTGTGACCTCCCGCGTGTGAGGCGGATGCTCTACCAGCTGAGCTATGCCTCCATGGCTGACCCGAGGGGGAATCGAACCCCCGTTACCGCCGTGAAAGGGCGGTGTCTTAGCCGCTTGACCATCGGGCCGCACGCAAACGGGGCGAAGCGATCTCCGCCCCGTTTGCGTTCAGTAGCGGCAGTCGGATTTGAACCAACGACCATTCGGGTATGAACCGAGTGCTCTAGCCAACTGAGCTATGCCGCCAAACGTTCCCGCTCGAGCAGGGACAAACGATATTATATCTGAACCGAACCGATTTGTCAAGAGGCTTTGGCGGCTTTTCCGAAAAATCCTTCAAAAAAACCTGCCGTCCTCTTCCCCCTCCGGAGAGCCTCTTTGGGGAGCCGTCAGCGCTCGCGCACCTTCACCGTGACGCTTTCGCCGGGGGCGAGCCGCACCTTTTCGAACCCGATCAGGCGGCGCTCCGGCCGGTCCGCGTACCGCAGCACACTGTACCCCGTTTCCATGCCGCCGATGTTGGTCAGCGTCACCGTCTCGTCGTCCAGCCACGTCTCCGTCACCGGCGAATAGGTCAGGCCGTGGCCGAAGGGATACGTCGGCGTCCCGCGGAAGAAGCGGTACGTCCGGTTCTCCATGTCGTAGTTTTCAAAGGGCGGAAGGTCGGCCGTCAAGGCGTAGAACGTGACCGGCAGGCGGCCGCAGGGCGAAACGCGCCCGAACAGCACGTCCGCCAGCGCCCGGCCGCCCTGGGCGCCGGGGTAAAAGCACTGGACCACGGCGTTCGCCGCCTCGTCCTGACGGCCCAGCGCCACGGCGCTGCCGCTGACGTTGACGAACACCACGGGCTTTCCCGCGGCCAGAACGTCCTCGAACAGCTTCTGCTGACAGGCGGGCAGCTCGATCTCGGCCCGGTCGCCGTTGAGCCCGCTGTTGCGGGCGTCGCCCTCCTCGCCCTCCATCGAGGGGTTCAGCCCCATGACCATGACCACGACGTCCGCCCGGCGCGCCGCGTCCAGCGCCTCGCGGGTGGGGTCCGACGCGTCGTTCCGGTCCGCGTCGATGAAGTGGTGGCCGCCCGGCGCGTAGAGCGTCTCCGCGGCGATCTCCCGGATCCCCTGCAGCACGGTGACGGATTCGGTGGGCGTTCCGGCATAGTTGGCCGTCAGCACCGTCCGGTCGTCGGCGTTGGGGCCGATGACCGCGACCCGGGCCTTCGGCGAAAGGGGCAGCACGCCGTCGTTCTTCAGCAGCACGATCCCCTCGGCCGCCACACGGCGGGACAGGGCCACGTGGCCGGGGCTTTCCACCTCTTCCATGCCGATGGCGTCGTACTCACAGTCGTCGTCGAACAGGCCCAGACGGAACCGCGCCTCGAACAGCCGCTCGACGCTGCGGGTGACGGTCGCCTCGTCCAGCAGGCCCATGGCCACCGAGGTCTTCAGCCACTGGTACGCCGTGCCGCAGTTGAGGTCGCAGCCGCTCTTCACGGCCAGCGCCGCGCTTTCCGCCGCGTTGGCCGTGACGCCGTGGTGCTCGTGGAAGTCGCAGACGGCGCCGCAGTCCGACACCACGAAGCCGTCGAACCCGAACTCGCCCCGCAGGATCGTCTCCAACAGCCGGGGACTGCCGCAGCAGGGCTCGCCGTTCACGCGGTTGTAGGCGCCCATGACCGAGGCCGGGCGCGCGTGCTCGACGCAATAACGGAACGCCGCCAGATAGGTCTCGTACAGATCCTTTTCCGAGGGGCGCGCGTCAAAAGAATGGCGCCCCCGCTCCGGGCCGCTGTGGACGGCATAGTGCTTGACGGTGGCGTCCGCCCGGTGGTATTTCCCGCTGCCCTGCAGGCCGCGGACGAAGGCCGCGCCCATACGTCCGGTCAGACAGGGGTCCTCGCCGTAGGTCTCCTGTCCCCGGCCCCAGCGCGGGTCGCGGAAGATGTTGATGTTGGGGGTGAAAAAGCTGAGCCCCTGGTATTTTCCCGTGCCCTCGCCGCCGCGGCGGTACATGTTGAACTTGGCCCGGGCCTCGACGGAGATGGTCTCGGCCGTGCGCTCGACGAGGCCGTCGTCAAAGGTGGCCGCCATGGCGATGGCCTGGGGGAATACCGTGGCGCGGCCGGACCGGGCCACGCCGTGCAGGCATTCGTTCCACCAGCTGTAGGCCGGGACCCCGAGCCGGGGGATGCCCGGCGCATCGTACCGCATCTGGGAAAGCTTTTCGGGAAGGGTCATCCGCGCGACCAGCTCGCGCGCGCGTTCGGCAAAGTCCATGGCGCACCTCGTTCTCTTTTGTCTGCCTCCATTATACCGTCCGGCGCGCGGTTTTGCAAGCCTCGGTTGCAAAAAAACGGGGCCTGTGGTATAATGGCCCGGGAAGGACCGGACCGGACGGGACGGAGAAAGGGAGGCGCTCGCCGTGAAAAGAAAACGCTTCGCGCCGGCGTTGGCCGTGCTGGCGGCCCTGCTTCTGGCCGGCTGTTCCGCTCAGGAGCCCCGGATCCAGAGCTTCGTCTCTCTGGCGCCCCGGACCGAGACCGCCGCCGAGCCCCTGCGGGAAGAGGACTTTTTGCCCGTCTGGCCCGCCGTCTGCGACGTGATCACCGTGCTGGCGCTGGAGGAGGACGGCGAAGTCCCCGGCGTCCGCCGGGAGCCCGGCGGCGCCACCGTCTATCTGCCCGGCGTCTATCTGGTGCGCGGGCGGGTCGAGAACTATACCCTCTGCGTCGACCTGCTGGACGACACCGCCCCCGCGGTGCTGCTGCTGGACGGCGTGGACCTGTCCTCCGACCGCGCCGCCGCGCTGTATGTGCCCCGGGCCGCGGACTGCTTCCTGCTGCCCGTTCCGGGAACGGAGAACCGCATCGCAGGCGGCGCCGTTCCCAACGCGCCCGACGTGAACGCCGCGGTCTGGACCATGGGCAACCTGACGATCTCCGGCGGCCGCCTGGCCGTCTCCGGCGCGCTGGACAACGCCGTCTCCTGCAAGGACCGGCTGGTGCTGAACGGCTGCGAGCTGGACGTCGAGGCCCCGGACGACGGGCTGTCCGGCCGGGATCTGGTGGGCGCCCGGGACTGCGTCTTCCGCGTCCGCACGGGCGGCGACGGGATCAAGGCCACGAACCTGGAGCTGGGACGCGTGTCCCTCCAGCGCTGTACGCTGGACCTGGAGACCGGATTGGACGGGATCGACGGCTGCGCCGGTCTGGCCATGTTCGACTGTACGGCGACCTTCCGCTGCGGCGGCGGCCACACCGCCCGCGAGCGCAAGACGGACGACGTGCCCCACGTCTACGATCCGCTGAAGCCCAGCTGGAAGGGCGCAAAATCCCTTTGCTTCGTCTATCTCGAGGCCTGTACCGTCGAGGCCGACACCGCCGACGACTGTCTTCACAGCGACGGCTGGCTCACCGCCGCAAGCTGCCGCCTGACCCTGCGCTCGGCGGACGACGGGCTCCACGCCAACAAGGTGCTGACCCTGCGGGACTGCGTCACGGACGTCCCCTACTGCTATGAGGGGCTGGAGGGCAGCAGCGTCTTCCTGTCCGGGGGAGAGACCCGCGTCGTCGCCTCGGACGACGGCGTCAACGTCCCGTCGGAGGACGGGGCCTTCGTCTACGAGGGCGGGACCTGCGCCATGGTCACCGGGGGGGACGGCATCGACTCCAACGGCGCCATCTATCTGAAAAGCGGTCTGATGAACGTCAACGGCCCCACGCCGGACTACAACGGCGTTCTCGACTTCAACCTCGCGCGGGAGTGCGTCGTCAGCGGCGGCACCTACGTCTCCACCGGCGCGTCCGGCATGGCGCTGGCCCCCTCGACGGCGGACGGCGCGAATCTGATCTCCGTCTTCTTCCCCCGGCGCATCCTGCCGGGCGAGGCCGTCACCCTGACCGGAGCGGACGGGCGCGTCCTCATCTCATACGTCGCCCCCAAGCCGTGGCAGAACTTCCATTTCTCCTCGCCGGACCTTGCCGCCGGCGAAACGGTGACCGTCTGGATCGGCGGCGTTCCCGTCGCCGGGCCCTCGGTCCCGGCCTTCGGGATGCCCGCCGGCGCCGAACGCTGGGCCGAGACGGCGCTGAAGCCCGGCGTGACCAAGCTGGTCGTCCCGGCCCGCTGAGCGCGGCCGCAGGCTCCGATCCCCTCCTCCGGAGAAAAGCCCCCTCGGGACACCTGCTCTGACGCAGGTGTCCCTCACCATTTTTATAGAATAATTGCAGCGTATTGAGATATATCTCCCCCGATCCGTAGTATATAGGCGAGGCAGGAAGGAAGGAGAAAGCTTGGAAGACAGTAAGATCATTGAATTGTTCTTTGAGCGCCGGGAGCAGGCGATCATCGAACTGTCAAACAAATATGGACCTATATGCTATAAGGTGGCAGATAACATATTGAACGTCCGGCTTGATTCCGAAGAATGTGTGAATGATGCTTATCTCGCAGTTTGGAATACGATACCGCCTCAAAAACCGGATCCGCTGTTAAGCTATGTTTGCCGTATCGTTCGGAACCTTGCTCTCAAAAAGTATTACAACAATACAGCACAAAAAAGGAACAGCATCTATGACGTTGCTCTGGATGAGATCGCGGATTGTATTCCCGCATCTTTCTCCGTTGAGGATGAAGTCGCGGCAAGAGAAGTATCCGGGTTGATCGACCGTTTTCTTGAAACATTGGATCGGCAAAGCCGGATCTTGTTTATCAGACGCTATTGGCACGCCGATTCAATTGAAGACCTTGCCGCGCTTTTTCATAAGAGCAAGCACTACATTTCGGTGCGGCTTTCCCGGATACGAAAAGATCTTGAACAACACCTCAAAAAGGAGGGGGTATCTCTGTGAAAAAAGAAAATGTTTCTCAAATCATCAGTCACATTGATGAAAAGCATATCAATGAAGCAACTATGTATGCTGTCAGCAGTGATCAAGAAACTATCGGGCGGCGCTCTGCATTTACAGAGCGATCGTCGAAACGGCCCCGTCGGGTCAGATGGGGCGTGCTGGCGGCCTGCCTTGCCGTGTTCATCGTTATCGGTTCCGCTTCAGCTGCTTTTGCAGCGGAAGCCAAAGAATACAAGACTGCCGCAGCTTTCTTCGAAGAAAACGGGCTGTCCACGGAAGGTCTGACCCGTTCCGAAATCAAAGCGGTCTATCGTGATATCACCACAAAGAGCTTTACCAATGAGAAAACCGCTGAAGTGCTTCAACGGGCGGTCCCCGGATGGGAGATCGAGCAGGACGAACCGACGCCGAAAGAACTCAAAGCTATGTGGGATAAAAACATCTGGACCAAATCGATTTCAAACAAGGGCGTCAGTTATCGTATCGATCCAAAGTATGTTTGGGATCAACAGAAAGAGTTTGAAGTATTTGACAAGAGCATTCTCGAGTGTTATCAAGATGGAAAACTGATCTGGAGCGCGGAATTCAAAGATTTTTATGTAGAAGACTGCGCATACACAAAAGAAGGGACCGTGCTTTGGGGGCAAAGCGGAATCTTCTCTTCTTCCGATACGACACATGGCTGGATCGCCCTTGTGGACGAAGAAGGAGGCCTTGTGTGGCAAAAACGCCTGAACCACGATTTTAAAAATGAGTCTGTCGCATCCGTTTTGCGCAACGGAGACGGCACTTTGGCTGTGATCAGCAGAGGAGATCTCAAATATCTCTGCCTCGGTTGTTATGACGCCGACGGAAAAGAACTCAGCTTTCACAAAACGGCAGTCGGTAATTTCGGGATTCGGAACGCCTCGCGATTGGGCGACGGCTATATTGTTCAGCTCTGGAATCCGTTCAGCGGTGACACCGCGCTCCTCTGTAAAATGGATCGGGAAGGCGTTCTGACCGATAACTTCTCGTATGAAGACGATCACAGCGATTATTATATCACAGATATGGTCGAATTCGAAGGACAGGTCTACCTCTCTGCATACGCCGTTCCAAAACAGCAGGATGAAGGCGGAAGGCACGAAATCGCAAATGTGCTCGATTATGTGTTCTCAAAAGGTGCTGCCGGAAGGGTGGATATCACCAGTGAAGAATTGACGCCGGTCGTTCGGGATAACTACACTGCGATGTTGCTCATGTGCGATCCGGAAGGTGGGACCCCGAAAACCTTCTATTCCGTAAAAGGATCATTGGGCGGTAAGCTGTCAGCGAATGAAGCGGGGCAGTTGGAATGGAATGTTGAAAGTATCACTTCAACCTTCTATTCTCCCGCGACCAACAGTTTTACGATCGGCGGCATCTGCAAGGTGTTCAAATATACCTTTGATACAAGGGGCAATTTAAGCGGACAAAAGGACACCGGCGACACCGTACCGTATCGGAGGTAATCAAATCAACCGCATGCGCTTTTGATGGCCGCAGGTCGTCAAAAGCGCTTTTGCGTTGGTTTTGCAGAAAACGACACAGCTCAGATCGACCCCGAAGCCAAACGGAAAAACGGGGACGCCCGCTCTATCGCAAGTGTCCCCCCCCGGAGACGCTTTCTTGCCGAGCGCGCCGTCTCCCCCCCCGCCGCCCGCGCATCTGCGAAAAAAACTTTCGCTCCCCCCTTGACATCGTCCGCAGGCTGTGCTATCATATAACACATAAACCTACTGTATTGGTTGGTAATAAACGACAGCACAAGAGAGGGACTTCCCATGGACCGGTATCACTTTGAAACGCTCCAGCTCCACGTCGGCCAGGAGCAGGCCGACCCCGCCACCGACTCCCGCGCGGTGCCCATCTATCAGACCACGTCCTACGTCTTCCACAACAGCGCCCACGCCGCAGCCCGGTTCGGGCTGGCCGATCCCGGCAACATCTACGGCCGGCTGACCAACTCGACGCAGGACGTGCTGGAAAAGCGCGTCGCCGCGCTGGAGGGCGGCGTCGCGGCGCTGGCGGTGGCGTCCGGCGCGGCCGCCATCACCTACACCGTCCAGGCGCTGGCCCGGGCCGGCGAGCATATCGTCGCCCAGAAGACCATCTACGGCGGAAGCTTCAACCTGTTGGCCCACACGCTGCCTCAGTACGGCGTCGAGACCACCTTCGTGAACGTCCACGACCTGAACGAGGTGGCCGCCGCCGTCCGCCCCGAGACCAAGGCGATCTTCATCGAGACCCTGGGCAATCCCAACAGCGACATCCCGGACATCGACGCGCTGGCCCAGCTGGCCCACGCCCGCGGGATCCCGCTGGTCATCGACAACACCTTCGGCACGCCCTATCTCATCCGGCCGCTGGAGCACGGGGCGGACATCGTGGTCCATTCGGCCACCAAGTTCCTCGGCGGCCACGGCACGACGCTGGGCGGTGTGATCGTGGACGGGGGCCGCTTCGCCTGGTCCCCGGAAAAATACCCCAACATCGCCGCCTCCAACCCCAGCTATCACGGCGTGGCCTTCACCGAGGCGGCGGGCCCGGCGGCCTTCGTCACCTACGTCCGCGCCATCCTGCTGCGCGACACCGGCGCCGCCATCAGCCCGTTCAACGCCTTCCTGCTGCTTCAGGGAATCGAAACGCTCTCCCTGCGGCTGGAACGCCACGCGGAAAACACCCGCGCGGTGGTCGCCTATCTGGCCGCCCACCCGCTGGTGGAAAAGGTCAACCACCCGTCCCTGCCGGACCACCCCCAGCACGCGCTGTATCAGAAGTACTTCCCCAACGGCGGCGGCTCGATCTTCACCTTCGACATCAAGGGCGGACAGAAGGAGGCCCACGCCTTCATCGACGCGCTGGAGATCTTCAGTCTGCTGGCCAACGTGGCGGACGTGAAGTCCCTCGTCATCCACCCGGCGACCACGACCCACTCCCAGCTCTCGCCGGAAGAGCTGGAGGATCAGGACATCCATCCGAACACCATCCGTCTCTCCATCGGCACCGAGCACATCGACGACATCCTCGCCGATCTCGAGCGGGGCTTTGCCGCCGTCCGGTGAACGCCCCGGTCTCTCGCCTGCCCCGCCGCCCCTTCGGCCCGCGCCGAGGGGGCGGCTTTTTGCCTTCGGGCGGCCCGGGGCGGCTTGTTTTTCGCCGCGAAATCTGCTATACTGTTGTCGGCGCCGGAGAGGGCGACCGAACAAAGGAGGCTTTGCCGTGACCTGGAACGACGCGTTCCTCATCGCCGGACCGCAGGATCTGGCCGACGCCATCCGGCGCTTCGGCTTCGTCCCGTTCTTCCGGAACCGGATCCCGGGGTTCTCGCTGGAGGAGCACATCGCGCCGGGGCTCTGGTTCACCGACGAGCCCGGCCCGTGGGAGTGGAAGGGTCCCGTCATCCGGGAGACCGGCTGCGCCTACGGCAAGTTTTTCCACGGCAAGGCCGTCTACGTCAGCCGGGAGCTGTTCCCCGACTTTGCCAACCTGCGCCGGGACGGCTATGACTTCGACGCCCGCTGCGACGAGGGACTGACCCCCCTTCGCGAGCGCCAGCTGTTCGAGGCGGCCGACGCCAGCACCCCCGTCCTCTCGTACGAGCTGAAGCGCCTCGCCGGGTACGGGCGCGGCGGGAAAAAGGGCTTCGACGCCGTCGTCACACGGCTCCAGGCCCAGTGTTACCTTCTGATCTCTGATTTCATCTATCAGCTCGACCGTAACGGCCGGCGCTACGGCTGGGGCGTTGCGGAGTACAGCACGCCGGAAAAGCGTTTCGGCGCCGACTTCACCGACCGGGTCTATGCCCGCGAGCCGGAGGCGTCGCTGGAGCTGCTGCTGGAGCGGCTCAAGCGCTGTCTTCCCGCCGCGGACGAGGCGGTCCTGCGCCGTCTGCTGCAGTCTTAAAAAGCGCGCACCGATCAAAACGAAAAGGAGCGAAGACAATAATGAGCGAAACGTGGAACGGCTTTGCCTGTGAAAGGTTCGAATTCGAGGGACAGCCGGCGGTGGTCGTCTTTCCCCCGGCGGGGACCTCTGTGAAAAAGCTGGTCCTCAAGACGGAATACTGGAACGCGTTCCCGGACGTGGAGCGGCGGCTGGTGGAACGGGGGTTCCATCTGGCTTACGTCGCCAACCGGACCCGCTTCGCCACCCGGGAGGACTGCGACACCAAGGCCCGCTTCGTGCGCTTCCTCGCGGAAAAGTACGGTCTGAGCGAGCGGTGCATCCCCGTGGGGATGAGCTGCGGCGGCGCCCACGCGGTCCGCTTCGCCGGGTTCTGGCCCGAGCTGGTCTCCTGTCTGTTCCTCGACGCGCCGGTGCTGAACTACTGCAGCTTTCCGGGAAAGCTCGGCGTCGCCGAGGACGAGTACGTCTGGGACCACGAGTTCGTTCTCGCCTATCCCGGGATCCGGCGGCACCGGCTTCTCGGCTTTTCGGAGCATCCCCTGAACATGGCGGACGTTCTCATCGCCCACCGCATCCCCGTCCTGCTGGTCTACGGAACGGAGGACAGATGCGTAAACTACGAGGAAAACGGCCGCCTGCTGGAGCTGGCCTACGAGGGCACCGGCCTGCTCAAGGCCGTCCCCGTGCCCCTTCGGGGCCATCACCCCCACGGCATGATCGGCGACAACGGCGAGCTCGTCCGCTTTCTTGCCGAGCACAGCGACTAAACCCCGTCCTTTTTGCGGAACGATCCAAAAACGGCATGACCGGCGCGCGGCCGGTCATGCCGTTTTTCGTTTCGCGACGGATCCGGGGAAACTCTCTCAGAACTCGCCCCGGCGGAGAAGCGCTTCGCCCTCCTCCAGCGTTGTGCCCTCGCGGTAAGAGCCGATGCCAGCCGCGCGGACGTCGGCGATGAAGCGTTCGATCTCTTCCGCGCGGTCCGGCGCGTTCGCCGGCATGCGCACCAGGCGCACGAACCGGACGGAGAGCCTCAGCTTTTTCACGCGGGCGAGGATCTCGTCGTTGTCGGCGAGCCGCTCCGCCCGGTCGAAGAGCTCGTCCGACAGGTCCAGGAACTCGTCCGACAGGTAGGGCTGGCACGAGTCGTCGTAGATGTGGACGTGCACGTCCTCCGTCACGCCGGCGTGCAGCAGATCGTACCACCGGCGGACGGCGGGGGCAGCCATCCCGAAGTAGAAGGTCATGAATTCGTTGACCATCTGCTCGAAGTCCGCGTTCGGATCCCACAGCAGCTTGGCCACCAGGTACTGGCGCAGCGGGTTCAGCTCGCCGTGCTCGGGACGAGAGTTCTCGCCCTCTTCGAAGATCCCCGTCGCGCCGTGGCGGATGAAATAGCGGATGTTCGCCTGAAGCACCGGAAAGTCCGGGAACGGCTGCAGCGAACGCGAGAAGTTGGCGGCGTAGTCCCAGATGTGCAGGCGGTCCGAGATGGCCGACCAGCCCTCCAGATCGGAGGTGAAGGAGCCCTGCCCTCCCTCGGTCCCTGACAGGGAACAGCTCTCGAGGGGATGTCCGAAGCAGCATTCGATGGAGCAGAGCCGCACGATGACGTTCTTCCGCGGTCTGGTGAGCTTCGGCGGCTTGCGGGTGTACTGATAGGCCAGCGTGTCCACCGCCACGTCGGGATAGTCCTTTTCCAGATCCTCCGCCACGGCGTTGACGAACCGCAGCAGCGTTCCGGCGTGGCTGCCCTCCTCCTCGTCCACCGCCCGGCAGCGGTCGCACTGGCAGAACAGCTGGTTGTCGTTCTGCGAGACGGAGATGATGTCGGCGTCCGGATCCGCCGCGAGGATCTTCCTCACGTTTTTCTTCACGATGGCGAGCACGTCCGGATCGGTCAGACAGGGCTGGGCGTATCCGCTCTGGCGGGAGGCGTTCCCGTTCTCGTCGTACCGGAGGGCAAAATACTCGGGATGGCTGTCGAAATACTCGCGCGGAGACACCAGCTCGTCCAGCGAGTGGACGAAGCGCGCGTATGAGACCTTGCCGCCCTCCGCCGGGCCGAGCTTTCCGGTGCCCGCGTTGCAGCGGTTCCGGGCGTAGAACGCGCCGTCGTCGTACCGCAGCATATAGGGGTCCCGAAGCTCCAGCGGCGGGACGTAGCGCTCGTCCAGCTCGCCCAGCGTGAGCTCGCTCCGCCGGGGGATGAAGCTGTCCCGGACCGTGAACCAGCGGCAGCCCAGGTGCTCGTCGAGAAGCTGGTAAACGGCATAGAGCGCGCCGCGGACGCCGGAGCCCGCCAGGACCAGCGTCCTGCCGACGGTCTTCAGCCAGACGCCTTCCTTTCCCAGCCCGGCGACGTCCACGCCGCAGTCCAGCGCGCGGAGATGCGCGCTGTCCCCGACGACGATCTCCTCCGGCGTCTGCTCCGCCGTGTCGAAGGCGATGGGAAAGACCGCGCCGGTGATCTCGCCGAGAAACCGTCTCAGCTCCTCCGCCGCGTGGAACACGGACGGCGAAGGCTGCGCCGCGATAACGATGCGGTAACCGGTCTTTTTGTCCTTTGCCAGTGTCAGCATAAGATCCTCCCTGAAGGCAGTATTTTTTCCGCGGCGCTCCGCCGCGCGTTTTTCTTTTCCGTTCGCCGGGCGGGCGCGTCACGCGCGCCCGGCGGAGCCGAACAGCAGCATCTTGGTCCGGACGGCCTCCCGGACGGCCTCGACCTTTTTCTCGCGCGTTTCCAGATAGGACAGCCCTGCGGCCGAGGCCCGGGCCATGGCCTCCGCCCCCGCCAGGCAGAGATCCGTAAAGATGTTGATCTTGGCGATCCCGCCGCGGATGGCGCCGCGGAAATCGTCGTCCGACAGGCCAGAGCCGCCGTGCAGCACCAGCGGGGCTTCGACCCGGGCGCGGATCTGCCTCAGCCGCTCCAGATCCAGCTTCGGCGGCTCGCGATAGGCCCCGTGGGCCGTTCCGATGGCGACGGCCAGCGCGTCCACGCCGGTCCGGTCCAGAAAGCCGACGGCCTCTTCCACGGTGGTGTACCGGTCGCGGGCGGCGTTGTCGCCGCTCTCCGCCTCGCCCACGTGGCCGATCTCGCCCTCGACCGTGGCGCCCATGGCGTGGGCGATCCGGACCAGCTCCCGGGTGTCCGCCGCGTTTTGAGCGGGATCCCCCGCCGACCCGTCGTACATGATGCTGGAAAAGCCCAGCCCAAGGGCTTCGATGCAGCGCTCGAAGGTGAGCCCGTGGTCGAAATGCACCACCACCGGCACCGAGGCGCGCCGCGCCGCGGCCAGGATCGACGGCGCGATGAGCCGCAGCTCGCCGTGGGGCAGCAGCACCTCCGCCGTGCCGACGATGACGGGGGACCGCAGCTCCTCCGCCGCGTCCAGCGCCGCCTGGAGCATGTCGGTGTCCGTGGTGTTGAACAGGCCCACCGCATAGCCCTCGCGCCGGGCGGGAAGCAGAACGTCGTTCAGATTGCAGAGCATGGCCGTTTCACTCCTCGATCTTCGGTTCCCGCACCACGGCAGGGTCGGTGAATTCGTCCGTCTCGTCGGTGCTGTGGGTGGAGAACTCCGAGACCACGGCCCCCTCCGAGCCGCCCTGGAACCAGTGCTTCGTGCCGGGCCGGATGGTGTACTGATCGCCGGGCGTCAGCACCACCTCGCGGAAGACCGTGACGTCGCTGGACGGCCGCCGGGCCCGGATGGCGGCCGGATCCCCCGCTCCGTCCACGTAGAGATACACGGTCCCCCAGCGGCAGCGGAAGGTCTCTTCCTTGCCCTCTTTCCCGTAAGACGGCACGTGGCGGTGTTCCGGACAGGTCTGTCCGGGCAGCAGGGCCATTTCCTTGGCGCAGACGCGCTCGGTGTTGACGTAGACCACCAGCTGCAGCCCGATCTCGTCGGGCCGGTCCAGCCCGAAATCCGCCGTCTCGACGGCGGCCTTTTCCTCTTCGGTCAGCGCGATGTGCGCCTTTTCGTACAGCGCCAGCGCCGAACGCGCCATCCTTTCGGCTGTCTCCCGTTTCATCCGCATCCTCCTTTGGCTTCAGACGGTCCCCGTCCGTACGACCGCATCACGGCCTCGATCCCTCTCTTGTCCCGCATCCCGTCCACCGAGTTCTCCGCAAACAGGCTGCAGGCCGCCGCCGCCGAGGCGAACTCCAGCACCTCGCGGTCCGGCCGCCCGCGGTACAGCGCGTACAGACAGCCCGCGCAGAACGCGTCGCCCGCACCGACGCTGCCCCGGATCTCTCCGGCGGGGACCGTCAGCGACGGAACGGCCGTGAAGGCCCCCGTCTCACAGTTCAGACAAAAGCCCGCTTCGCGCGCGTGGACGACGACCCGCTCGCGGACCCCGGCCCCGGCCAGCTTCTCCATGGCCCGCCGGACCGCCGGAACGTCCAGCGCGCCGCCGGGGCGCGGCTCGATCCCGGCTGCGG
>JAEERN010000230.1 GCA_016285815.1 Clostridiales bacterium | reverse complement strand
GCCACCGAAGCCGCGTCCACCGCATCCGCGGCCGCCGCGGCGCGGTCCGGCGCCAGCTCCGGCAGGAACACCGCCGTCACGGTGGGAAACTCCCTCAGCAGCCGCCCCGCGCCCGGCCCCGTCAGGAACCGGGTGAACTCGGAAAAGATCCGCTCGGCCGAGACGGCCCGCAGCAGGGCCGCCTTGCGCCGCATGCTCTCCGCCGTGGCGGGGTCCACGGTGAAGTCCAGCACCGAGGCGAAACGCATGGCCCGCAGGATGCGCAGGCCGTCCTCTTCGAACCGGCGGTCCGGCTCGCCCACGCAGCGGATCACGCGGCGGGCCAGGTCTTCCCGCCCGCCGAACAGGTCCCTCAGGCCCTTCTCCGGCGAATAGGCCATGGCGTTCACGGTGAAGTCCCGCCGGGACAGATCCGCGGACAGGTCGCCGGTAAAGGTGACCGTCTCCGGATGGCGGTGGTCCCGGTACGCGCCGTCCACGCGGAACGCGGTGATCTCCACCGGCTCGCCGCCGACGACGACGGTGACGGTCCCGTGCTTCAGCCCCGTCTCGATGACGTGATAGCCGGAAAACAGGCGCACCAGCTCGTCCGGGCGCGCATCGGTGGTCAGGTCGAAGTCGTGGGGCGTCTTGCCCATGAGCCCGTCGCGGACGCAGCCGCCGACGAGCCACCCCTCGAACCCGTCCCGCCGCAGGACGTCCAGCGCGGTGCGGATGTTGTCCGGTATCGCCAAAACCATGCGTTTCCTCCTTGTCCGCGCAGAAAGGCCGGGGGCCGCCCGTCGGCGGTCCCCGGCCGGGAACGCCGTTACAGCTCGACGACCTTGCCCGTGAAGATCGACTCGTTGCAGGCCAGCGTCAGCCGCAGGGACTTGCACGCGTCGGCGTAGGGCGAGCGGACCAGAGACTGGTCGCCGGCCTTGAGCGCATCGATGTAGGCGCGGTTGATGGCCTCTTCGTGGTTCTCGACGCGCAGGAAGTTCTGGGTGCTGTTGGCCGTGCGGAAGGTGACGTTGTTGCGAAGCTGATAGTCCACCTCGGCGTCGGTGCAGTGGATCCGCAGACCGTTCTTATAGCCCGGATGATCCCGCGTCACATAACAGCCGGTGTAGATGTCGGCGATGACGCCGCTCTCGAAGGTGATGACGGCGCAGGACACGTCGTGCAGATCGTAGCCCTCACGGGTGACGAGGCCCTTGCGGGCGGCGCAGTAGACGGACTTGGGCTCGCCGAAGAGATAGCGGGACAGGTCGAAGTGGTGGATGTTCTGCTCGACGATCTGGCCGCCCGAGGTGGCATAGGTGGGCCACCAGTAAGCGCCGGGGATCCCGCCCACCCAGGAGCCGTCGACGAAGGCCACGGTGTGATCGGCCAGGAACTCGCGGGTCATGCGGACGATGTCCAGATAGCGGTCCTGGAAGCCGACGCAGGTGATCAGACCCTTTTCCGCCGCGCCGTCCCGGATGGCCTCGGCGGTCTTCATGTCCAGCGCCAGCGGCTTTTCCACGAAGAAGTTCACGCCGCGGGCGATGGCGGCCATCTCGATGGCGCCGTGCTGATCCGGCGGGACGCAGATGTAAAGCGCGTCGGGCCGACAGTCGTCCAGCATTTCTTCGACGCTCTCGCGATAGACCTTGCCCGTTCCGACGAAGGCGCGCTTTTCCTCGGCGCGCTCGGGACGGATGTCGAAATACCCGACGACCTCGACCTCTTCAAAGTCCTTCAGGTGCGGAATGTGGGCCATGGAACGGCCTCCGCAACCGCAAACGGCGATCTTCAGCTTTTCCATACAGAGAGTTCCTCCATCTTTTTTCGGCGGCCGCCGGCCGCGGCCGCCCGTCAAGGATATGATACCATATTCCGCGGCGAAAAGGAAGCCCTTTCCACAGGTTTTTTCGCCCGCCGCGGTTGACACGGACGCGAAAACTTGGTATCATATTGCTGTTGGTTACCATCGTATTTTGGGGGAGGGTCACTATGGCACAACCAGAGGCCAACTTCGGCTTTATCGGCATCAGCGGCCGCGGCAACAGCATGCTCCGCGAATTCCTGAGCGTCCCCGGCGTCCGGGTGACGGCCGTCTGCGACAAGTACGAGGACCGCGCCCGCCGCGGCGCGGAGATCGTCAAGGAGGTCACCGGCAAGGACGTCGAATGGTATACCGACCACCGCGAGCTGCTGGCCCGGGAGGATATCAAGGCCGTGGTGGCCTGCACCACCTGGATCTCGCATTCGCGCATCGCCATCGACGCCATGCGCGCCGGAAAACACGTCGCCTTCGAGGTCGGCGGCGCCGCCTCGCTGGACGAGTGCTGGCAGATGGTCCGCACCGCCGAGCAGACGGGCAAGATCTGCATGATCATGGAGAACTGCTGCTTCGAGCGCCGCGAGATGACGCTGTTCAAGATGATCAAAGAGGGGATGTTCGGCGAGCTGGTCCACTTCGAGGGCGCCTATTGCCACGACCTGCGCGAGGAGATCGGCAACGGGCGCGAGATCCGCCACGGCCGCCTGGTCAACTTCACGGCCCGCAACGGCGAGCTGTACCCCACCCACCAGCTGGGCCCCATCGCCAAGTGTCTGGGCATCAACCGCGGCAACCGGTTTTTGACGCTGAACTCCGTGGCCAGCAAGGGCGTCGGCCTGCACGACTGGCACGTCAAGCAGCACACGCCGGACTATTACAACTATAACACCGTCTTCAACGAGGGCGACGTGGTGCAGACCTTCCTGAAATGCGCCAACGGCGAGACCGTGATGCTGACCCACAACTGCACGCTGGTCCACCCCTATTCCCGGCGCTACGTCATCCAGGGCACCAACGCCATCTTCTCCGAGGCACCGGAGGACGACGTGATCTGCTTCGACGGCGAGCACCGCTGGAAGAAGTTCCAGCCGGTGCTGGAGGCCAACGAGCATCCGCTCTGGAAAGAGTACCGCACCGCCGGCGTCCACGCCGGCCACGGCGGCATGGACTATCTGGTCCTCTGCGCCTACGCCGAGGCGGCCATCAACGACCTGCCCGCCCCCATCGACGTCTACGACACGGCCACCTGGATGGCTGTTACCTGTCTGTCCGAACAGTCCGTAGCCATGGGCGGCGCGCCCGTCCCGTTCCCGGACTTCACCGACGGCCTCTGGATCGAACGCGGGCCATTCCGCCGCGGCAAGTTCTGTCTGGAAGCGGTCTGCGACGAATACTTCGAATAACGCCTCCCGCCCCGCGGGACCGGCATCTGCCAAGGAGGGACCCTTCATGAAACTCGGCGCCCAGATGTACACCGTCCGCAACCAGTGCAAGACCCCCGAGGACCTCGACCGTTCGCTGGAAAAGCTGGCGGAGATCGGCTATCGGACGGTCCAGCTCTCCGGCTTTCCCTACGACCCCGCGGCGGTCCGCCGCCGCTGCGACGAGCTGGGGCTGTCCGTCGAGCTGACCCACTCCTCCGGCGACCGCATCACCGGCGACACCGACCGGCTCATCGAGGATCACCGGATCCTGGGCTGTACCAACGTCGGCATCGGCGGCTTTCCCGGCGAGCGCACGCCGGAGGGCGTCCGGAAGTTCATCGCGGACTTCACCCCCGCCATGGAGAAGATCGCCGCGGCCGGCATGAAGTTCCAATACCACAACCACGGCTTTGAGTTCCAGAAGTTCGACGGCGTCACGCTGCTGGACATCCTGCGCGCCGAGACCGATCCGCGCCTCATGGGCTTCACGCTGGACACCTATTGGGTGCAGTACGGCGGCGCCTGCGTGGCGGACACGGTGACGGCGCTGGCCGGCCGGATCGACGTGTTCCACTTCAAGGACATGGCCATGACGGCCGAGGGCCAGCGCTTCGCCCCCGTGGGCGACGGCAACCTGTCCTGGGACACGATCCTCGCCGCGCTGGAGCGCGCCGGCGCCAAGGTCGGCTTCGTCGAGCAGGACGACTGCTACGGCGAGGACCCCTTCGCGTGTCTGGCCCGGAGCTATCGCTATCTGAGCAAAAAAATGTAACGACTCTTTGCGCCGCGCGCCGGGAAAGGCTTTCCCGGCGCGCGGCGCAAAGGGAGAAAGAGAGAGGAGCCCGCTATGTCAACCTATCGCGTCGGCGTGAGCTATTACCCCGAGTGGTGGCCGGAAGAGGAGTGGGAACAGGACTTTTCCAAGATGGAGGCCCTGGGCATCAATCTGGTCCGCATGGGCGAGTTCGCCTGGAGCTGGTTCGAGCCCAGCGAAGGGCAGTATCAGTTCGAGCCCATGCGCCGGGTCCTGGATCTGGCCGCGCGCCACGGCATCTCCGTGATCCTCGGCACCGTCTCCGCCATCTGCCCCCCGTGGCTGTACAAAAAGTTCCCCGAGGTCAAGGGCGGCGACCTGCACGGGGACTATACCTTCGGCGGCCGGAAGGGCAACTGTCTCAGCTCGCCCGAACTGCGCGAATACGTCCGCCGCATCACCGAGGAACAGGCCCGGGCGCTGGGCGGCCACCCCGCCGTCATCGGCTGGCAGCTGGACAACGAGCCCGGCTATCCCTTCGCCGAATACGACAAGCGCTGCGTCAAAAAGTTCCGCCGCTGGCTCCGCGACCGCTACGGCACCATCGACGAGCTGAACCGCGAATGGTTCACCATGTTCTGGTCCAACCGCTATACCTCCTTCGACGAGATCGACTTTCCGACCCACTCCGCCGAGGGTGCGTGGCACCCGGCGCTGTTCCTGGCGACCCGCCGCTTCTTCTCGGACAACTTCAACTCGCTTCTGTCCATGGAGGCCGAGATCCTGCGGCGCCACGTCGGACCGGACGTGTTCCTCTACACCAACTGGCCCGGGGCCAACTGGTCTGTGAACTGCTTCGACGGCACGAAATACCTCGACTATGCCGCGTGGGACAACTACGTCACCCTGCCCACGGGCGAGGACTACCGTCTTCAGCTCCGCTCGTCCATGGAGCACGACTTCGACCGCCGCCTCTCCTGCGGGAAGCAGCGGTTCCTGGTGGCCGAGCAGACCGTCGCCCCCAACGCCCAGACCCTGCCCGAGGCCATCGCGGCCCAGAGCTGGCTGGACGTGGCGCAGGGCGCCTTCGGCACGATCTTCTTCGAGTGGCGCCCGCCGCTGGGCGGCGCCGAGCAGAGCTATTTCTCCCTGCTGGCCGGCGACCTGACCTACGGCGAGGGCGCGCCCGCGGTGCGCCGCTTCGCCGCCGACGTCCAGAAGGTCTGGCCGATGCTCGAATCCTCCCGCACCGAGGCGGACATCGCCACGCTGTACTCCTACGAGAGCAGCTGGTCGACCCGCGGCTGGACCGTGGACGGCCCCTATGACCAGGACTTTTTCAACCTCCACGGCGCCCTCCGCAACGCGCTGCGGCGCGATCTGGACGTGGTCGGCATCCAGGACGATCTGACCCCGTACCGCATGATCGCGGCCCCCGGCTTTCGCATCTGCACCGAGGAACAGGCCGCCAAGCTGGACGCGTGGGTCCGCGGCGGCGGGATCCTGATCCTCTCCCGCGACTGCGGCATGTTCGACCCCGAGTGCCTCATGTACACCCGCCGCGTGCCGGGCCTGTTCCGCGAGATGTGCGGCGTGGCGGCGGTCAGCTCCATCTCCTCCGATCAGATGGCCTCTCTGTCCGGCGGCTTCACCGGCGTGGAGTTCCCGGACGGCCGGCGCTTCGCCTCGTGGAAGATGCTCTACAAGCTGCGCCTCGAGGCGGACGACGTGGAGGTGCTGGCCACCTACACCTGCGGCAAGCTGGCCGGGACCCCGGCCGTCACCCTGCACCCCTGGGGCAAGGGCTGGGCCGTGTATCTGGCCGCCGACTGCGACGACTACCGCTATTACGAGGCGCTGGCCCGCGAGCTGGGCCGCCGGTTCGGCTTCGCGCCCCTGTTCGAGGCCGAGGACGGCGTGCTGGCCGCCCGCCGCGTCACGGACGAGGGCGACGTGCTGTTCGCCGTCAACATGACCGAGACCCCCAAGCGCGTGACGCTGCCCCGCCGGATGACGGATCTGGTCTCCGGCGAGCCCGCCGGACCCGAGGTCACCCTGCCCGGCTTCGGAACGCTGGTCGCCCGCTGAGGGGCCGCCGCGGCGCCGAACGCCCGGCCCTTCCCCGCCCGGACCCGAAACGGCAAACGGACAGACCGAAAGCGATCGGTCTGTCCGTTTTTCTGCGCGCCGCCGCCCGCGCGGCGGCTTCCGGAGGAAAGCTCCGCGCACAAAAGATCGCGTCCTGCCGGAAAGCTCCCAGGCGGGACGCGCCGCGTTCACGTTTCGACGACGAAGACCGCGTCCTCCCGCTCGCACATGGCGGGCAGAGTGACGTACCGGATCCCGCCGCAGACCGACCGGTGTCCCGGATGATAGTGGCCCTGATAGACCGTCCTCACGATCCCGCTCCGCTCGGCGATGCGGCGGATCGCCGCCGCGTTGGCCACCCGGTGATCCTCGGAGATCTCCGGGTCCACGTTCTGGTGCACGAACAGGATCGCCTCGCCGGAGATCCCGGCCAGCTCCCGCTCCAGCCCGGCCTCGCCGGGGAACCAGGTGTCCGTCCAATCCCCGTCGCCCGGCGCATAGCGCCTTCCGCTTTCGGACCAGCAGGCGTCGAGGAAGACCAGCGCCGCGGCACCCGCGCGGAGGGTCCGCGGGCGGCACCCGCCCAGAACGCCGTAAAACTCGTCCGGCGAAAAGGCGAAGGCGTCGTGGTTGCCCATGACGCAGACCGTCGGCACGCCGGAGCCGCGGATTACCGCCGCCACCCGCGTCAGGTTTTCGATCTCCCGGCCGTGGTCCTCCTCGCGGTCGATCAGATCGCCCAGACAGACCGCCAATCCGCAGCCCTCGGCCCGGAACCGGTCGTACGCCAGCCGGATCTTTTCCAGCGAGCGGCTGTTGTACCGGACGCCGCAGGTGACCGTCTGGGACGAATAGTGCGAGTCGGAAAACAATCCGATTTTCATGGCCTTTCTCTGCCTCCGTTCCGTTCGGTGCGCGGCGTACGCCGGGCGCGCCGCCCCTTTCATGATACCGCATCCCGGCCGAAAGCGCAACGCCCCCGCCGGCTTTTTTTCAAAAAAGCGCCGCCGGACGCGGGTCCGGCGGCGCGGGAAGCTCCCGGGGCTGCTCAGTAGAGATCGTTGTTGCGGTTCTGGCTGCGCAGGGACCGCTCGGCGGCGGCGCGGGCGCGGGCCTTTCTCTTCTTGTAGCGGCGCACGTATTTGATCACGACCAGCGCCAGGATGAACAGCACGACCGCGCCGGCAAAGACGGCGATGATGATCAGCACGACCTTCAAAAGCTGGAGCAGGAAGCGCTTGAAGCCGCCGCCGGAGCCGGAACCCTCCGTCGTGGCGGCGGTGTCGCCGGTGACCACACGGCCGGACTCGTCGGTGACGGGGTTGCCTTCGCTGTCCGTCATGATCGAACCCGCGGTGGTGGCCTCGGTGCCGGTGGTCTCGGCCGAATCCAGCTTGACGGTCCCCGTCAGCGGCACGTTGGCCAGCAGGACGGTGTAGGATCCGTCGTCCTCGCGGTAGCAGATGTCGGCGCGGAACTGTTCGTTGGAATCCTTCTCCACATAGGAGGGCAAGGATTCCGCCACGGCCTCGACGTTGTCGGCGGACTGATCCGCGGACAGCAGGATGGTGATGGTGTCGCTGGCGACCTCAAAGACCACCTCGCCGACCTTCACGCCGCGCTCGGTGACCGGGATGGCGCCGCTCTTGAAATCCGAGCCGCTGAAGGTGACCTCGGTGAAGTTGTCGAAGCCGAAGGTCAGCAGGTTGGCGGAATCGGAATAGGCGTTCTCTTCGCTTTCGGCCTTGGCCACGACGGCGATGACCGTGCGGCCGCTCTTGGCCGCGGCGGACGCCGTGATATAGCCGCCGTCGGAGGTATAGCCGACGACGCCGCCGAGGATCCCGTCGAAATAGTACTGGGTCGAGTCGCTGCGGTTCAGCAGACAGCGGGTCTTATAGGTGCGGGGATCGGTGGTGTAGTTCGTGGGCAGGATCGTGCACTCCTGGGTGCCGAAGATCCGGGAGAACTCCTGGACCGACAGCGCGTACCGCAGGATCAGCGCCATGTCGTAACAGGTGGTGGTCTGGCCCGCCTCGGTCAGCCCGTTGGGGTTGACGAACGTCGTGTGCTCCAGACCCAGCTCGGCGGCCTTGGCGTTCATCTTTTCCACAAAGGCGTCCAGGCTGCCGCCCAGCGACTCGGCGATGACGTTGGCCGCGTCGTTGGCCGAGTTGAGGATCATCCCGTAAAGGCAATCCTCCAGCGGGATCTGCTCGCCCGCCACCAGGTCCATGCTGCGATAGCCGGTGCCCAGCGGCTCCAGCGCGGAAGAGGTCACCGTCAGCTTTTCGGAAAGGCTCGTCCCGCTCTCCACGGCGATCAGAGCCGTCATCAGCTTGACCAGACCGGACGGCGCGATGGCCGCGTCCATATCCTTGGCGAACAGGACCTGTCCCGTAGTCGAATCGATCAGCACTGCGTTCCCGGAGATCACCGACGGCGCGGCAAAGGCCGGCAGCGCGGCCGTCAGCAGGACGCACACGGCGAGGACCGCGGAAAGAACGCTTTTGACCGTCTTTTGGCGGATCGTCATTCTATCAACACCTCCATGGTCTTTCCGAAGCGGGGAAAAGGGCATGCTTCTTCTCTCTATATTTAACAACAATTTCTCCGTTTTGTCAAGGGGCTTCCCGCCAGTTTTTCCGCGGCGCGGGGGTGCGGGGAAAACTGCGCCTTGACAGCCGGGGGGGTCTGTGATACAATCGAAGCCGGGAGAAAGTAATCTCGCGGCCCGCCGCAGAAAAAGGAGAAAAACATGAACGGCTATCAGAATTTCCGCTTTTCCGTATTCCTCACCGTGGGCTGTCTGGCCAAGATGTTCGGGCCGGACGGCGACCCCGAGGCCCAGTTCGACTATTACGCCAGGCATCTGAAATTCGAAAAGGTCTATCTGGAATGCTTCCGCGGCGAAGCGACGCCGCTGGACCGTTTGCTGGCGGCCAAGGCGTTTTTCGAAGCGCGCGGCGTCGAGACCGCGACTGCCATCATGCCGTCCCACGTGAACGCCTTCGACAGCTCGGCCCGGATGCTCTGCTTCACCAACCCGGACGTGCAGAGGCTCTTTTCCGAATACATCGCCTCCATGGGGGCGTACTTCGGCGAGATCATGATCGACGACTCGCTGGCCACGGACTGCACCTGCGAGCGGTGCCGCAAAGCCAAGGGCGACCGCTCGTGGAGCGAGTTCCGCACCGCCCTCATGACGGACTTCTGCCGCGACTATATCCTGGCCCCGGCCCGCGCCGTCAATCCCAACGTCCGCGTCACGCTGAAATACCCCACGTGGCACGAGAGCTTTCAGGAGCTGGGCTATGACACCGAGACCCAGCCCCCCATGTTCGACGAGATCTATTCCGGCACCGAGACGCGCCACACGACCTATTCCCTGTTCCGCAACCCGCGCTATACCTCTTATTCCCTGATCCGCTATCTGCAGAGCCTGCCGCCGCACAACAACCGGGGCGGCTGGTTCGATTCGATCCTCTGCGCCAACAACATGAACTATTTCTGCGAGCAGGCGGAGCTGACCCTGCTCTCCTCCCCGCGGGAGGTCACGCTGTTCGACTGGAGTCTGAACCTCGACACCATGTTCCCCCCGGCGCTGGGGTATTTCCTCGACCGCACCGACCGTTTTCTGGGCGAGCTGGGCGCGCCCGCCGGCGTGCCCGTCTATCTGCCGCACCACTCCCGCGGCGAGGACCACGTCTTCGACTTTCTGGGCATGTGCGGCGTGCCTGCCGACCCGACGGTGACCTTCCCCGACCGTCCCCGGCTGGTGATCTGCACCGCGGCCTCGTGCTGCGACCCCGACCTGACCGGCAAGCTGAAGGCCCATCTGCTGGCCGGAGGCGACGCGGTCCTGACCTCCGGCTGTCTGGCGCTGCTCCAGGACCGGCCAGACTTCGAGTTCACCGCCATGCGGGTCACGGGCCGCTCCTGCGCGGGACAGCAGTTCGGCGGCTTCGACGCCGGCTGGAGCACGGACGTTGCCTACCGGAACGCGGAAAAGGCCGTCTCGCTGCCCGTTATCGAGTGGATGACCAACGAAAACGAGTTCTTCGCGGTCCAGACCCAGCCCGGCTTCCCCAACATCCTGCTGGCCCGCAGCTGGTACGGCGCGGGCAAGTGCTGGGTCCTCAACGTGCCGGACGACATGGCGGACTATTCCGCCGTCCCGCCCCAGGTCATGGACACGGTCCGGAAGTACCTCTCCCGGGACCTGCCCGTCTGGCTGGAGGGGGAAAACGACGTCGCCCTGTTCCCGCGGGACAACGACACCTTCGCCGTCAAGTCCTTCCTGGAGCACGGCTCGCCCGCGCTGTTCCACGTGCGCGGCAGCCGCGAGCGCCTGACGGACCTGACCACCGGGCGCAGCTATGCGCCGTACACCCGGCTGTCCCGGGCCCGTCAGCTGTTCACCGATCCGGGCAATCTGACCCTGCCCGTCGCCGACGCCGGCGTGGAGACGGTCTTCCGCGTCCCGCTGTCGCCGCTGACGCTCCACGCCTTCCGCTGGGAGTGAGACGATGGCCCGACGTATCCTGACACGGCTCGTCCTTCTGCTGGCCGCCGTTTGGACCCTGGCGGCCGCCTCCGGCTGCGGGCCGGACCACACCCGGGATAAGTGGTACGGCTGTTTCCTCGTCTACGTGTCCGAGGATGGGCTCGAGCTCTTCCGCATGGACACCCGCGAGCGTCAGACGCTGATCCGGGGCGCACACCTCTTCTCGCCCCACGTCTCGCCGGACGGGACCCTGGTCTATTTCAACAACAGCAGCGACATCTTCTGCGTTCCGGTCTCCGGCGGAACGGCGGCGCTGGCCTCGCCGGACGCGTCCTTCCTCGGCTTCGACGCGGCCGGACGGATGCTCTCCCGCTCTTCCGGCGGCGTCCGCGCTTACGACCCGGCCTCCGGCGTCACCGAGATCCTGGTCAACGCGCCGGACAACGGCTTCGTGGACGGCGCGCTGCTCTCGCCGGACGAGTCCCGGCTGGTCTTCGCCCGCCGGTACACCGACGTTGGGATCGACCGGCCGGACGGCGCGTACGTGCGCTCCCGCGATCTGCCCGAGCTGGACGCCTTTTCCTCGCTTCAGATCTGCGGCCGGGCCGACTGGCTGACCGACCCGCTGGCGTGGTCCTGCGACAGCGGCGCCGTGATTTTCGGCTGCGGCGCGGCGGGCGCCGAACGGCTTCAGCTCTTTTCCCTGCCCATCATCGAGGGCGCCTCCATGCCCCTCGGCGGCAAGACCCTGCTGCTTCCCGCCGGAACGCGGCTCTCGCTGTCGGCGGACGGCACCTGCGCCGCCTTCCCGGCCTATCGCTCCCCCGCCGACGAGCTGGAGACCGTCTGTCTGCTGGATCTGAAAACGCTGAAGGCCCGGTTCATCCCCTCCGGCTATTCCGGCGTCTCGGGCGTCGCCCTCTCGTCGGACGGGAGCCTCGCGGCCTACACCTCGGCCGGGGCCGCCGGCGGCGAGTCCGGCTTTTACCTCTATGCCAACGACACCACCATCTGCGTGGTCTCCGGCGGCGGACGGACGGAATACGCCGCGCCGCGCTTCGCCTCCAACGACCTGGACGTGATCTTCGTCGGCGCGGGCGAGCGGCTGCTGGCCGAGACCGACCGGAACGGCAACGCCGTGGGCACCTACACCGCCCCCGTGGCCTCGCTCTACACCGCCGTGGCCAACACCTCGGGCAGCACCCGCCTGGTGGACGGTCTGCGCTTTCCCGACGGCGTCTACACCGACCGCTGGGAGGATCTGTACGACTTTTACGAATACGACACTGCCGGATCGGAGGCGAACTGACGTGAAGATCGCGGAACTGCTGGACTTTCTGGACGCCGCCGCGCCCTTTTCCTCGGCGGCGGACTTCGACAACTGCGGCCTGCTGGTCGGCGACCCCGCCGCCGAGACGGACCGCGTGCTGCTGGCGCTGGACGTCACCGCCGACGTGCTGCGCGAG
>JAEERN010000229.1 GCA_016285815.1 Clostridiales bacterium | reverse complement strand
GCGTCTTCTGGTCGGCGACGGCGGTCACCGTGCAGGAATTCACCACATAGACGTCCGCCCCCGGCCCCCACGGGGCCAGCGTGTGCCCCCGGCCGGCGAACAGCTTTTCCATGGCCTGGGTCTCGAACTGGTTGGTCCGGCAGCCCAGCGTGTAGAATGCGATCTTCAAAGAGGTCTTCCTCCGTACTGTCCGGCGCCCCGGCGGCATATCCATATCCCAAAGGGACTCTATGCGAAAGGATCTGCCGTATGAAACGCCTCTGTCTGATCTTTTGTCTCGTATTCCTTCTGACCGCCGGCGCGCCGGTCTCCGTTCTGGCCGGCGGGACCGGCCCTGCCGCGGACGCCGCCAGCGACGTTTTCGATTTCGACGCGGCCCAGACCGTGGCCGACCTGTCCCAGCTCTCCTGCGCCGCGGCGGCGCTGGCCGATCTGGACACCGGCCGCCTGCTCCTGGGGCTTCACGAAGACGAGCGCCGCGCACCGGCCAGTGTCACCAAGATCATGACCATGCTGCTGGTGACCGAGGCCGTCGAGTCCGGCGCCGTCGGCTGGGACGACGTCGTGACCGCCAGCGAACACGCCTGTTCCATGGGCGGGAGCCAGATCTTTCTCGAACCCGGCGAGCAGATGACCGTGCGGGATCTGTTCAAATCCGTCTCCATCGCCAGCGCCAACGACGCGGCCGTGGCGCTGGCGGAGTTCGTCTCCGGCAGCGAAGAGCTGTTCGTCGAGGCCATGAACGCCCGCGCCGGAGAGCTCGGCATGGAGGACACCTCGTTCCGCAACGCCTGCGGTCTCGACGCGGAGGGCCATCTGACCTCGGCCCGGGACATCGCGCGGATGAGCGCGGCCCTCTGCGCCCACCCGGACGCGCTGACCTACGCCGTCACGTGGATGGACAGCGTGCGGGACGGGGCCTTCGGCCTGACCAACACCAACAAGCTCATCAAGACGTACGGCGGCCTGACCGGTCTGAAGACCGGCTCGACGGACGAGGCGGGATTCTGCATCTCCGCCACGGCCCAGCGCGGCGATCTTCGGCTTTGCGCCGTGATCCTGGGAGCCGACACGTCCAAAGACCGGTTCGAGGCGGCCACCGCCCTGTTGAACCTGGGCTTTTCCTCTTATGAAAAGCTGGACCCCTCCGCCGGGCTCCCGCCCCGGACCGCCGCCGTCCGGTCCGGCACGGCCGGCTTGGTCTCGCTGCTGCCGGGCAGCCGCGAATCCGTTCTGATCCGCCGCGGCAGCGCCGGGACCGTGGAGCTTCGCGTCGAAGCCCCGGAAATACTGACCGCGCCCGTCGCCGCCGGAGAGGCGGTGGGGCGCGTCACAGTCTTACAGGACGGAAAGACGCTCTGCGAGATCCCGCTGGTCGCCGGAGAAGACGTGCCCCGGCTCGGTTTTTGGGCCGCTCTGGTCCGTCTGACGGGCCGTCTCGGTCTGTTTCAGAGCGCCTGACGGCAGGACACGGCGCACCAGCCGTTCTCCCGGCGGATGCCCGCGATCTCCAGCCCGGCATTTTCAAAGGCGTCGCACACCTCGCCCAGCCGCGTGTCGATGATGCCCGAAGCGAGAAAGCTGCCGCCCCGCTTCAGATAGCCGCAGACGTACGGCGCCAGATAGATCAGCACGTCCGCCACGATGTTGGCGCAGACCACGTCGAAGCCGCCCTCCGGCGTTTCGACCAGCTCGGTCTCCTCGGTCAGGTCGCCGCAGACGAAGCGGCACCGGTCGGCCACGCCGTTCAGCTCGGCGTTGTGCCGCGAAGCGGAGACCGCCTTGTCGTCCACGTCCACGCCGAAGGCGCTCTTCGCCCCCAAAAGCAGGGCGACCACCGCCAGGATGCCGCTGCCGCAGCCCATATCCAGCACCGTTCCCCCCGCGGGAAGGACGGCTTCCAGCATCTCCATGCAGAGGCGCGTGGTCTCATGGATGCCGCTGCCGAAAGCCAGACCGGGGTCCGAAACGTACAGCACCCGGTCCCCGTGCTCGCCCGGCCGTTCCCATTCGGGACAGACGTAGATCCGCTCGCCCACGCAAAAGGGCTTGTAGTACTTGCGCCAGGCGTTCAGCCACTCGTCGTCGTCCGCGGTGGAACAGGTGACGGCGAGGGTCCCCAGCGCCACGTCCGGCCGCGCGGCGCGAAGCGCCTCCAGCTCGGCCGGAAGGCGGTCCAGAAGCTCGTGTCCGGCCTCGTCGTCACAGACGTACAGCACGATGCGGGACACGCCCCGCATGCCGTTCAGCAGGCTTTCGTCGATATAGTCCCAGTATTTCCGGTTGTTGTCAAGAAAGGACAGCATGTCCGCCTCGTCCTGCACGGAAAAGGCGTCCGCCCCGATCATGGTGAGCCGGTCGGACAGAGGCTCGATCCCCTGCGGCGTGGTGTCGATCCGGACCTCGATGTACTTCATTTCTTCCCGTCCCAGTCAAAAAGACCCAGAAAGTCCAGCGTGGCGAAATAGTCCTTCGGCGTCTCCGCCCGGCGGATCATCTGGACCGACCCGTCCTCCCGCAGCAGAAGCTCGGCGTGGCGCAGCTTGCCGTTGTAGTTGTAGCCCATGCTGTGGCCGTGGGCCCCGGTGTCGTGGATGTAGATATAATCGCCGATGTCGATGCGCGGCAGGGACCGGTCCACGGCGAACTTGTCGTTGTTCTCACAGAGCGAGCCGGTGATGTCGTAGACGTGGTCGCACAGCTCGTCCTCCTTGCCCAGGACCGTCACGTGGTGATACGCGCCGTACATGGCGGGGCGCATCAGGTCGCAGGCACAGGCGTCCAGCCCGATGTACTCTTTATAGGTGTGCTTGCTGTGGATGGCCGTCGCCACCAGCGCGCCGTAGGGCGCCAGCATATAGCGGCCCAGCTCGGTGTAGATCTTGACGTGGCCCAGCCCGGCGGGCACCATGACCTCTTCGAAGACCTTCCGGACGCCGTCCCCGATGCGGGCGATGTCGTTGGGCTTCTGGTCAGGGTAATAGGGAACGCCGATGCCGCCGGACAGGTTCACGAAATCGATGTCATAGCCGTACCGGTCGGCCAGCTCGGCCGCCAGCTCGAACAGGACCCGCGCCAGCGCGGGATAATAGCTCTCGGTCGAGGTGTTGGACGACAAAAAGGCGTGAAGCCCGAACTTCTCCGCGCCCAGGTCCTTCAGGCGCTTGAAGCCGAAGCGGATCTGGTCCCGGGTGAACCCGTACTTCGCGTTGGAGGGCGCGTCCATGATGGCGTTGCTGATGGCAAAGCGCCCCGGGTTGAAGCGGCAGGAGATCAGCTTGGGGATCCCGCCGTTCCGGGCCAGAAAGTCGATGTGGGTGATGTCGTCCAGATTGACGATGTCGTCGTGGGCGCGGGCATAGACGAACTCCTCCGCCGGCGTGTCGTTGGAGGAGAACATGACCCGCTCGCCGCCGACGCCGATGGCGTCGGCCAGCATCAGCTCGGTCAGCGACGAACAGTCCAGACCGCAGCCCATGTCGCACAGCATCTTCAGGATCACCGGCGACGGCGTCGCCTTGACGGCGAAAAACTCCCGATAGCCGGGATTCCAGGCGAACGCGTCCATGAGACGGCGGGCGTTTTCCCGGATCCCCTTCTCGTCATAGATATGAAACGGCGTGGGACAGGTCTTGACGATCTCGTCCACCTGCTCCCGCGTGATGAACGGTCTCTTCGTTCCTTCGATGTGTTCCATGGTGTGGTGCGCTCCGCTTTTCCAAAATGATCGTTTCTAATATGATACCCGTTTTTGCCGGGTTTGTCAACCTTCTCCCCCGCCCCGCCGCCGGTTTTTTCCCGTCTTTCCGGCCGCGGCGGCGGCTTCGCCGATCCAGACCAGACAGAGCGCCATGTTGGGGACCGCCATCAGCGCCGTCGCCGCGTCCCCCAGCGTCAGAAGCCCGCCCGCGGGAAGTCCCGCGGCCGCGGCCGGAACGGCGCAGTACAGCGCGCGATAGGCCCACCTTGCCCGCCGGTCCCCGGTGAAATACCCCAGACACGCCTCGCCGCAAAAGGCCCAGGAGGACAGCGTCGCCAGCACCAGCAGCGTCAGCGTTGCGTCCGCCGCGAAGCCGCCCCAGCCCGGAAAGAACCGCGCGAAGGCCTCGCGCGTCATCACGGTTGGGTCGGCGCTCTCCGTCCCCGCCGCCAGGATGACCAGCGCCGTCAGCGAGCAGAAGGCCACCGTGTCCAGAAAGGGCCCCGTCATGGACACCAGCGCCTGCCGGTGCGGATCGTCTTCTCCGGTCGAGGCGGCGAACAGCGGGTCCGTCCCCATGCCCGCCTCGTGGGAGAACACCCCCTTGGCCAGGCCGTGGCGCACGGCGCCGCCCACCAGCCCGCCGAGCCCCGCCCGCAGCGAGAACGCGCCGCTCAGGATCCGGC
>JAEERN010000228.1 GCA_016285815.1 Clostridiales bacterium | reverse complement strand
GTCTATCTGCGCCTGCGCGACTTCGCCTGCGGAAAGGACACGGCGGGGCGGCTCGAGTTCCTGAACGGCGCCTATGCCCAGCCCTTCAACTGGGCCATCAGCGGCGAGAGCACCGTGCGCCAGCTGCGCCGGGGCATCTCCATGATCGAGGGGCTGTTCCCCGGTACCCGGGTGGACACCTATGCGGTGCAGGAGCCGTGCTTCACGTCCCAGCTGCCGCAGATCCTGCGCGGACTCGGCTTTGAGCGGATGAGCCTGAAGAATTCCACCTGCTGGGGCGGCTATATGGCCAGGATGCCGGGCGGCATCGTCCGTCTGCACGCGCCGGACGGCACCTGGATCCCCGCGGTGGTGCGCTATGCCTGCGAAGAGCTTTACGACTGCTGCGCCACGGACGCCTCGGGCTATGACCGCGAGAACGTCCACACGCTGGCGGACCGCTGCGCGGCCATGGGCATCCCGGCGGCCAACGGGATGACCTTCCAGGATCTGGGCTGGCTGGCCCACCCCATGGTCGAGGGCGAGGACATCGAGTATCTGACCTATCGCGAATACTTCCGGCGCTTCGGCGACCGGATGGAGGGAGACGTGGACTTCTCGCAGGAGGACGTCCTCTGCGCCCTTCCGTGGGGCACGCCGGAGCTGACGGCGGTCACGCGCCGCGCCCGCGCGCTGGAGCGCGAGCTGCCCCGGATCGAAAAGCTCTGCATGCTGGCGGACAGCCTCGGCGTGCTGCCCGCCCGGGCGGCGGAGCGGCTGGCCGACGCGTGGGACGCGCTGCTGTGGTGCCAGCACCACGACGCCTATATCTGCGCCATGTCGCCGCGCTGGCAGGAGTTTGTCCGGGACCGGGGCGCCCACGCCGGGGAGATCGCCGCCAGTCTGAAGGCGGACGCGGTGGCGGCCATGACGGATCTGTCGGCCGGGCTGCGCCCGGCGGAGAATGAGATCTGCCTGGGCGTGTTCAGCACCATGCCCCAGCCGGACCGGGACTGCGTCTCCATCCGACTCGGTCTGCCGCAGGGCTGGCGCGGCGCCCGGGTCTTCGATCCGGAGGGACGGGAGGTCCCGTCCTGCTGCAGCGGAGTGAACTATTCCAGCTTCGGGTACGACGCCAACGGCGTGCTGCTGCCGGGCGACCCGGTGCCGAAGCCCCGGCTGTACCCCGACGGGTCGGAAGAGGCGCTGGATCTGACGTTCGTGGCCGAGACCCGGGGGATCGGCTGCCGCGAATACCGCGTGGAGCTGACCCGCGAGCCGCGGCCGTTCGAGGGAATGGCGACCGTCTCCGGAGACCGGGTGGACGTCGTCACCGACGTGTGGGAGATGACGCTGGACCTGTCCCGCGGCGGCGCGATCACGCGCCTGCGCGAGCGGGCGGACGGCACCGAGTGGGTCGAGCCGGACCGTCCTCTGGGATACTTGCGCGGCTTTTTCCACAAGGCCGGGCGACTGTGCGACTCTATGGAGCAGGCGGCCTCGGTCCGCGTGCTGGAGAACACGTCGCTGCGCACCGTTCTGGCTGTCAGCGGCACGGTGGGCGGCCACGCGTTCACCAACGTCGTCCGCGTCACCCGGACGGGGCGGCGCATCGACTTCGTCACCTCGGTGGACTTCAGAAGTCCGGAACGGGTGGGCGACCCCGAGATGCCGCCGGAAAACGCGCCCCACAACTATCGCCGCCGCGCGGGCTATAACGAAGAACTGAAGCTGGCCGTGGCGGTGCCCTTCGGAAACGGGGACGACGCGGTCTTCAAGGGCGCGCCGTACGACGTTTGCCGCAGCAGGCTCGGCAGCGGGACCTCGTTCATCGACTGGGGTGAGATCCGCCACAACATCGTCAACGACTGGATCGACGTCTGCAGCGCGGACGAGACCCGGGGCGTCGCCGTCCTGAGCGACCGGGTGAACGGCTATTCCTTCCGGGACGGCCTTTTGACCATGACCGTGGGATTCGGAAGCTTCGCGGGCTTTTTCTGGGGCGACTACGAGCTGACGGGACGGCCGGAGCTTTGCTGGTCTCTGTTCCCGCACCGGGGCAACGCGCTGGAGGCGTGCGTCGAGCGGGAGTTCGCGAGAGCGGGCGAGCCCATGTTCGTCGCCCGGCTGGCGGGCGCGCCGGACACGGCGGGCAAGACGGTGTTCTCCACCGACGACGGCGCGCTGACGGTGACGGGCGCGATCCCGGAGAACGGCGGCTGGAGCATCCGGCTGTTCAGCTGTCGGGAAGAGCCGGCGCCGTTGCGCTATACCTGCGCGCTGGAGGAGCACGAGGGAAAAAAGTGCGACCTGTGGGGACGGCCCGCGGACCGCGACCCGCACACGGCGGGCCGATTCGAGATCATCACGCTGCGCTGACGGACCGGCCGCGCGGCGGGAAATAAGAAAGGAACGAACGATGAAGACTGAACTCTGTTATTATGACGTGTGGCCCAAGGTGTTCCGGGCGGACGTTCCGGTGGAGATCACCGTGAAGCAGCGGACGGGCCTGCGGGTGCTGCCGAAGTTCGAAGACCGCCCCTATCGCATCCAGCTGCTGCCGCTGCTGGAGCGGGACTGGCCCCACAACGACGCCCCCTCGGCCTTCCGGACCATTTTCGTGACTCCGTCGGCGGACGGCTGTCTGCGGTTCACCGCCGTTTTCCACGGCGAACAGCAGCACTTCATCCGCATCTTCAAGAGCGAGGATCCCGAGGACCGCGAGCGGCTGGTCCAGCTGGCCGTGTACTCTGTGGGCGAGGATCTGGCGGGCCGCTACCCCTATCTGGGCGATATGCACATCCACACCCGCTATTCCGACGGCAAAGAGGACCCCGCCTATGTGGCGGCCAACTACCGCAAGGGAGGCTATGACTTCATCGCCATTACCGACCACCGCCGCTATACCCCGTCCCTGATCGCCCGCGACGCCTATCGGGACGCGAAGATCGCGCTGAACATCGTTCCGGGCGAAGAGATCCACCTGCCGGACAACGACGTCCACATCGTCAACTTCGGCGGCAAGTGGAGCATCAACGGCCTTCACAACGGCGAGGGCCAGCACGAGGAGTGGGGCGACGATCCGGCGGTCCGGAGCATCGCGCCGGACGAGTGCCCGCCGGTCATAGACCGGGCGGAGTATTACCGCCAGGTCGAGGCCATCGAGGCGGCCAACGAGTATCCCGAGGGCGTTCCGTCCTTTACGGCGGCCTCCTGTGAGTGGTGCTTCAAGCAGGTCCAGGCGGCGGGCGGCCTCGCCATTTTCGCCCACCCCTATTGGATCAACAACACCTTCCACGTGTCGGAAAAGCTGGTCGACTATCTGTTCGAGCGCAACCAGTTCAGCGCCTTCGAGGTGCTGGGCGGCGAGCGGTACCTCGACCAGAACGAGTTCCAGGTGGTCCACTACAACGAGGCGCGGGCCAAAGGCATCCGGTTCCCCGTCGTGGGCTCCAGCGACAGCCACGGCACCACCAACAACGTCAACTGGAACATCGGCCAGACGCTGGTGTTCTCGCCGGCCAACGAGCGGGCCGCGCTGGTCCGGTCCGTCACGGACTTCTACTCGGTGGCGGTGGGCCGCATCAGCCCGGAATACCATCTGGCGGGCGAGCTTCGCTTCGTGCGCTACGCGCGCTTCCTGCTGGACAATTATTTCCCGCTCCACGACGAATACTGCTTTGAAGAGGGCCTCATGATGAACCGTTATCTGAACGGCGAGGCCACGGCGGAAGAGCTGAGCGCGCTGGCGGGACGGACCGACAGGCTGCTGGCCAAATACTTCAAGTTCTAAAAAAACAGACCGTTCGCCGCCGCGCGGATGCGTCCGCGCGGCGGCGCGCCCGTCTCCTTTGGCGCGTTCCCCAAAAAGAAAAAAACGAGGATCCTTTTTCATGACAGACACCAAGAAACTTTCCAACGGCCGCCGGCTCAAGGCCGTCGACATGGCCTATATCGCGCTGGCCGCGGTGCTGATCGCGGTCTGCTCGTGGACGTCCATCCCCGGCGCCGTGCCCTATACGCTTCAGACCTTCGCCGTGTTCTTCACGCTGTCCCTGCTGGGCGGAAAGCGCGGCACGCTGGCGGTGACGGTATACCTGCTGCTGGGCGCGGTGGGAGTCCCGGTGTTCGCGGAGTTCAGCGGCGGACTCGGCTCGCTGCTCGGCGCCACGGGCGGGTATCTCGTGGGCTTTCTGGCCATCGCCCTGTGCTATTGGGTCGCAACGGCCCGGTTCGGCCGCGGCACCGCGGTGAAGGTCGTTTCGCTCTCCGTGGGGCTTCTGCTGTGCTATGCCTTCGGCACGCTGTGGTTCGCTCACGTCTACGGCGGCGGCGGAGCCGTCAGCTTCGGCACCGCGCTGATGTGGTGCGTCGTGCCCTTCGTGCTGCCGGACGCGGCCAAGCTGGCGCTGGCCCTGACCACGGCCGGCCTGTTGGAAAAGCGCCTGCCCGGCAAGTTCAACTGAACCGGAACGGACCGAACGGGACGGTCTCCCCGGAAACGGGGAAGGCCGTCCCGCTCTTTTTGCGTGTGCCGTCCGCCGCGCCCGCCAGGCGGCGGACCTGCTGAAAAAAAGCCGGGGCGGCCCGCGAAGCGGGTTGAAGCTTCCGCAAAACCGTGGTACAATAAAAGCGCCGGTCTGCGACCGACCGGGCAGGGAGGGCAGCATATGGACGACGGGTTCAATCGGATCGTTTTCTCTTACGACGCCGAAGCCCCCGCGGCGGCGGAGCTGGGCTATCGGATCGACGGGGAGCGCATGCGCGACAGGATCTATCTCGAGCCGGCGAAAAACGGCTCGTTCTCCCTGCTGGTCCGCGGGGCCGGGGACGGGAAGACGGCCCGGGACCCCGACTTTTCCGGATTCGGCGGCGCCGCCGTCCGAAGCTGGACGACGGACACCGTCGAGGTCCCCCGGGAGGTCTTTCTCGAGCGGGACGGGGTCCGCCTCGGCGTCACCCTGGAGATGGGCGGCGCGATCGCCTCGCTCCTGGACCGGCGCGCGCCGGCGGGGTATACCAATCTGCTGAACCGGTTCGACACCGGACGGCTGGTCCAGCAGTCCTATTACGGCTGCGACGAGCCGCCCTACGAGCCGGGCGAGTTCATGGACAGTCCGTGGCCCTACAACCCGGTGCAGGGCGGAGACAAGGGCGGGAACCGGTCCCGCGTGATCGACGTCCGGTGTGAAGACGGCGAGATCTGCGTCAAGGCCCAGCCGTACGACTGGGGCCACGTCGGAAGCATCACGCCCTCGTATATGGAAAACCGCTATCGCTTCCTCGACGACGGGGTGATCTGTGTCGACAACCGTTTTACGGACTTTTCCGGCCTTCGCCACCGGGCGCGCGCGCAGGAGCTGCCGGCGTTTTACGTCGTCTCGGCGCTGGACGTCTTCACGTGGGAGGACGCCGGGGTGCGCCGTTCGCGGGACGATCTGATCTTCTGGCCCCTCGCCAAAGACCAGAACTTCCCGCTGACCGACCCGGCCCATGCCTTCTGCATGTGGCACGACAAGAGCGGCTACGGCGTCGGCCTGGCGGTCCCGGCGGCGGAGCAGTACTACGCCGGACGCCACGCGTACAACGGCTCCCGGGATCCGATGAGCGGCGCCACCAACTACGTCGCGCCGCTGAAGACGGTCCGGCTTCGCTCTTTTGAGCCCTTTTCCTACCGCTATCTGCTGGCGGTCGGCGACCTTGAGACCGTTGCGCGGCGGCTTCGGACGAACCTTTCCGCTCTGTCCGGCGCGGCGCGATAGGCGCGTCCCGGGGAAAACGAGGGGGCCGCGCCGGGACGCCGGACGTGCCTCACCGGCGCACCGCCGGGGGATGCGCCGGACGGAGCGCGCCGCCGGGAAAGCCCGAGGCGCGATTTTTCCGGATTTTTTGAAAGATCGGTATTGACATCGGGCGTCTCTTCTGTTCTGCTGCGCTTGCAGTCGCTCGAGGACGTCGTTCGGGCCGCCTGAATGCCCGACTGGCGCAAGCTCCGGGTGGCTCTTTTTTTGCGCGCCCGGGGATCGTCCGCTCTTTTTCGCCCGCCGGTCTTTTTGCGGGGATGCGCCGGCCGCGTGACGGGGGAGAGGCCGAAAAAAAAGCAAGGGAAAAGGACGCCGTTTCCGGCGTCCTTTTCCCTTTGGGATTGGAGTGTTATGAAAAGAAAATGTCGGTAGGTAAGACGATCAGAACAGCGTTTGCTTACTGCTTGAACGCGGCGTTGATCGCGGCCTGGAAGGCGCTGTTCTGGGCTTCGCAGACGGAAGCGACGGACTCAGAGCCAGTCACGATCGGGAAGTAAACGTTGTTGCGATACCACTGCTGCAGGTTGTCCCAGTCGGCCCAGCTGTAGTCGGTGACGGTCTGAGCGTACTTGTCGCCCCAGATGTAGTTCTGGACCATTTCGAGGGAGTTCTTGTTGCCCATGCAGTTCTTCTCGAGGAAGGTGTCCCAAACGGCGTCGTCGGTGAAGGCTTTGCCGAAGGCGTACAGGATCTTGACGTTCTCGTCAAACTTGGTGTTGTTCAGATAGAGGGTCTTGGCGCGGACGCCGCCCAGGATGTTGGTGTACTTGTCGGCGGTGGAGTGCTTCGGGATCGGGATGATGCCGTAGTTCACGTCGACCGCGTCAAAGTAGTTGCCCGGAGCGGTGTTCCACTGTTCGCCCCACTGCATGGCGACTTCGCCGGCAGTGAACTTTCTGTGGATGTCGCCGTAGCCAGTGGAGGTCTCGCAGTAGCCGCTGTTGAAGTAGTTCTGAGCGAACTGCAGAGCTTCCTGAGTGGCCGGACGGAGCAGGCCGCTGGTGTACTTGCCGTTTTCATCGATGTAAACGGTAGCGCCACCGGGGATGGTGTAGATCTCCTGGCCGTAGCTGTGCTCGCCGGAGCCCCAGATGTCGATGTTGCCGTCGCCGTCGGTGTCCTTGCAGCACTTCTGCTGCAGGTCAAGGAAGGTCTCCCAGTTCCACTTCATGTCGCGGACGGTCTGGAAGATGTCGCTGACGCCGCCGTACTCGCTCAGGTAGTCGAGGTTGACGAACATGCACCAGCCGAACTCACAGACGGCGTAGGAGCCGTTCCACTGCGCGGCGTAGATCTTGCCGCCCAGGTTCATGGCCGAGGTGTAGGGCTGGAAGAAGGCGCTGGAGTCGGTGACGTCGAGGCCCTTCGCAGCGATTTCGGGGGTGTTCAGCTGAGCGATATAGCCGTTGATGGCGCAGGGCACCCAGTACAGCAGCTTCATATCGCAGATGTCGCCGAGTTCGTCATAGTCGCCCGACATGATGCGGTCGATGGCGTCCTCGAGCTGGTGGGGGCCGGCGACGAGCTCGATCTTGATGTTCAGATCGTTCTCAAGGCCGGTGTAGACCGCCTGCCACTTGTCGTCGAAATCAGATTCGCCGACCTTGGGCTGGAAGTCGCCGATCCAGGCGGAGGTCAGGGTGACGGTGCGGCCGCCGAAGTCGAGCTTGGCCTCGGTGGTGGCTTCCGTGGTGGTGGCTTCCGTGGTGGCTTCGGTGGTAGTCGTCTCAGGCTCGGTGCCGGTGCAGGCGGCGAACAGAGCGGCGACCATCATGACCGCGAGAAGCAGCGCGAGAATTCTGGTCTTCTTCATGAGTTCCTCCCGATTAAAATAAGTTTGTAACGATCGGCCCGCTCCCCGGTCCCAATTCCGAGTTGTGAACCAATTGTTACTTGCTGAAAATAATTTATCACAAATTGTCCGCGTTGTCAAGAGGCGACGGGGGGTCAGGCAGAAAAAATTTTGCATACTAACTAATCAAAGCCGGCCTGTTTGGGAAAATAAAGCTTTGCCCGCCGGAGAAAACGGCGGGCAAAGAAAGGTTTTGAAAGAAAAACGCTCAGATCGGGACAAAAGCCGGTGTCAGAACCGCTCCGGCGGGTCCAGCGTCAGGCGGCGGCCGGAGACGGCGCTTTCCAGTGCGCGCTCCATGACGTACTGCACATAGGCGCCGTCGGCGAAGGAGGGACAGCCGGGACGGCCGTTGTACACGTTGTCCACAAAGGAATAGAGGCTGTGGCAGTGGCCCCGCAGCCAGCCCACCCCGTTCTTGAACGAGGGAAAGGCCGCCGGTGCGGGATAGCGTCCCGTACACTCCAGCGCGGTGAAGCCGCGCTCGCCGCCGAAGGGACCGTCGGGCCGGTCCCCGTCGTAGAACCAGAGGGTGTTGGGCTGGGCCAGATTGAAGCGCAGGGCGCCGCGGGTGCCGTGGATCTCAAAGCGGAACTCGTCGTCCACGCCCGTGGCGATCTTGGAGGCCTCGACGACGCCCGCCGCGCCGGAGGGCAGCGTCAGCAGCATGGCGGCGTGGTCGTCGGCGGTGACGCGGACCGTCCCGCCGGCGCCGTCCGGCCGGAAGGGGTAGAGGATCCGGGTCTCGGCGTATACCGAGGCGAAGGGGCCCAACAGGTGGAACATCATGTCCAGCGCATGGGACCCCATGTCCCGCAGGACGCCGGCCTCGTCCCCCTGTTTCCACTTCATGGGCTTGTCGGGGTCCACCTGGCCCGAGTGGAGATACTCCGCCCGGAAGCAGGTGATCTCGCCCAGCCGCCCCTGGTCCATCAGCTCCTTGGCGCGCAGGGTGGAGGGGAAAAAGCGGTTCTGAAAGGCGACCTGGGCGGTGAGGCCGCTTTCGGCGGCCAGCGCGGCCAGCCGGCGCGCCTCGGGCCAGGTCACGGTCAGCGGCTTGTCGCAGTAGACGTGCTTTTTAGCCTCCAGCGCCGCCCGGGCCAGGGCGAAGTGGCTGGCGTTGGGCGTGCAGATGTGGACGAGACGGATGCGCTCGTCGTTCAGCAGGTCGGAGAAATCGGTGGTCGCCCGCTCGAAGCCCAGCCGGTCCCGCGCCTCTTCCGTCGCGGCGGGCGAGCGGTTGCAGGCCGCCACCAGACGGGTGGTCCAGGGCAGGCCGGGATAGTAATAGGGAAGCGTTCTGTGGGCGTAGGCGTGGGTCCTTCCCATGAAGCCCATGCCGACGATGCCGACGCCGTATTCCGTCATGGTCTCGTCCTCCGTGATCCGCGGGATTCCCGTTGACTTTTTTCACGTTTTATTATATCATATAGGAAAGCGGATTTCCAGTCCCCGGCCCGCGGGCCGGGACGGTCCGAAGAAAAACGTCTGAAGCGGAGGAAAACGACATGCTGAAAGGGATCCCCTCGGTGCTTTCGCCGGAGCTTTTGAAGATCCTGATGGAGATGGGCCACGGAGACGAGCTCGTCATCGGAGACGGGAACTTTCCCGCCGCGGCCAACGCCCGCCGTCTGGTCCGTCTGGACGGGCACGGCGTTCCCGAGGTCCTGGACGCCATTTTGAAGCTGATGCCGCTGGACACCTACGTCGAGGCGCCCATGGCGCTGATGGCGGTGGGCGCCGGCGAGGACACGCCGCCCATCTGGGCCGAATACGAGCGCATCGCCGCGGCCCGCGAGCCGGCGCATCACGCCATGGAGCAGATCGAGCGGTTTGCCTTTTACGAGCGGGCCCGGAAGGCCTATGCCGTCGTCGCCACCGGGGAGAGCGCCGTCTACGCCAACGTGATACTCAAAAAGGGCGTCGTCAAGGAGTGAAGGCGGACCGCCGCGCGCGGCGCGGACAGCCATAAGAAACGGGGAGAGCAGCCATGAAACTGGGAGTTGACATCGGAGGCACCGAGATCAAGTTCGGCGTGGTGGACGACGCGTTCGCCACGGTCGAAAAGTTCGCGATCCCGACGCCGCGAAAATACGGCGAGTCCATCGTGGAGGCCATCGCGGAGGTCTGCCTCGAGACGGCGAAAAAGTATCCCGTCGAGGGGATCGGCATCGGTTCGCCCGGCATCATCGACGGCCGGGAGGGCGTGATCCTGCGGGCCTCGAACCTGCCGTTCCTCAACACGCCGGTGACCGAGCCCCTCCGGGCCCGGACCGGAACGCGCGTCGTGCTGGGCAACGACGCCAGCTGCGCCATGCTGGGCGAGCTCTACGCCGGATACGGGCGCGAGTACGACGACATGCTGATGATTACGCTGGGCACCGGCGTCGGCGGCGGCATCATCATCGACAAGAAACCCTATTTCGGCAAGAACGGCAGCGCCGGCGAGTTTGGCCACATGGTGGTGGAGTTCGACGGGCTTCCCTGCGGCTGCGGCCGGAAGGGGTGCTTTGAAAAGTACGCCTCGGTCAGCGCGCTGATCGGCCTGACTGTCCGCGCGGTGGAGGAGAACCCCAAGAGCCTGCTGGCCGAGATGAGCGGCGCCAAGATCGACGGGCGCACGGCGTTCAACGCCATGAAAGAGGGTTGTCCCGTGGCCCAGCAGGTGGTGGACGAGTACATCAGCCATCTGGCCGTCGGGGTCGAGAACCTCATCATGCTGTTCCAGCCGGAGATCATCGTCTTCGGCGGCGCCATCTCCAACGAGGGCGACTGGCTTCTGAACCCGCTGCGCAGCAAGATCGTCACCGACGCTTTGCTGGTCTGCAGCCGCCTGAAGAACGACGCGGGCTATATCGGCGCGGCGGCCCAGCTTCTGGACGAGGCGTGAGGGGCGCGCCATGACCGACATCCTCTTCTGTCTGGACACCGAGGACTTCACCTCGAACCACGCGGCGGACGCCATCCGGGACGAAGCCGAGATCTTCCGAAGCGAGGGCGTGCGCGCCTGTTTCTTTGTGGTGGGCCTGCTGGCGCGCCAGCTCATGGCCTGGGGCCGGAACGACGTGCTGGCGGCGCTGTCGCACCACGAGATCGGCGCGCACTCGTACGGCCACACCCTGCACCCGACCCTCAACGAATACACCGACGTGGCAGATTTCGACGCCGCGCGGAACGAGGTGGTGCGCCAGGAGACGCTGGGACACGGCTATATCCGGGCCGCCACCGGCACGGAGCGGATCCGCACGTTCTGCCCGCCGGGCAACCAGAAATCCTACGTCGCCATGTACGCCTATGCGGACATGGGCGCCTCGGTCTATGCCGACACCTTCTGCGACACGGAGGACTGCCGCGGCGCGTTCTACTGCGACCTGTTCCACGTGAACTATTCCTTCTGCATGGAGGACGAGCTGTTCGCCGCGGACGAGTCGCACATGCGGGAGATCCTGGACCGGCTGGCGCACCGGAAGCGGGCGGTGATCTACACCCACCCGCACAAGGCGCTGTACAGCGTCCACTGGGACCAGCCCAACTATTATAAGGAAAATCTGGTCCCCTTCGGCCGCTGGATCGAGCCGCCCAGGCGGCCGCCGGAGGAGACGGAGACATTCTACCGGAATATGCGGCGGCTGGTGCGGCTGGTCAAGGCGGACCCGCGGTTCCGCATCACCTCCTGCGGCGAGCTGGCCGACGAACTGGCGCGCCGCCCCGTCCGGACGGTGACGCGGGCGGAC
>JAEERN010000227.1 GCA_016285815.1 Clostridiales bacterium | reverse complement strand
GGAGGCGGTCTCGACGGTGAAGAGATCGCCCTCGACCGATACGACGAGTCCCTCGGTCACGGGCTCACCTGCAGCCGTTCGCTCTTCCACAGGACCGAGTCGATATAGACCTCGATGAGGATGCTGCCGTACCCGGAGATCTCCAGCGTCACGGCGTCGTCGCCTTTTTCCCTGGTCTCGCTGTAGACGGGAACGCCGTCGGCGCGGACCTCGAAAAGGAACCGGTCGGGATAGCGTCCCTCGGTGGGCAGCTCGACCGTCAGCAGGGCGGAGGAGGTGAGGGCAGGGTCATAGGTCCACTGGCCCGGCGAGATCGGCCCGCCGGAGGTGGCCGCCGTGGCCGCGGTGGTCTCCGCCGAGGCCACGGTCAGGTTGATGGCCGTCCCCTTGGGGACCAGATAGCTTTCGGGAGAGCTCTGGGCGATGACCCGGCCCGGCTCGGCGTCCGGGTCGTACCCCTGTTCGATGACGCCGACGCTGAGACCGGCGGCGTAGATCAGCTCGCGGGCGTGGGTCAGCGTCTCGCCCACCAGCCGGGGCACGGAGACGGTCTCGACCTCGCTGCCGGCGCTGATGAAGAACGTGACGGTCTGGCCCTCGACCACGGTGTCGCCCGCCACCGGGTCGGTGCTGACGATATAGTTCCGGGTGACGGACGAGGAGTTGATGAACTGGAACTGGATGTTGACGGTCTTGTCCATCAGCGACTTGAGCTCGGCGTTGGCCTCGGTGTAGAGGTGGTTGAAATAGTTGGGCATGGTGATGGTGTGGGGACCGAGGCTCAGGGTCAGCTCGATGGTGCTGCCGGCCTTGGCGGTGCTGCCGGAGGCCTTGTCCTGGTCGATGACCACGCCCTTGTCGTACCTGGCGTTGTAGACCTCTTCCTTGACGACCAGCTCAAAGCGGATGGAGCTGTCCTCGAGCAGATCGGCATAGGTGCGGCCGATCATATAGGGGACCGGAACGTCCTCCGCGCCGGCCTCGGGGCTGAGCAGCTTGATCCAGAGCGTCAGCGCCCCGGCGGCCACGACCATCAGGGCGATCAGCACCGCGATCAGGGGCAGGAAGTTCGTCCGTGTGCGCGGCTCGCGCGGGGGCTTGCCCGTCTGGGGCTTGACCGGAACGGCGCCGGTGTCGGAATAGGGACGGAATTTGATGGTGTCGCCGTTCTCGCCGTGGATATATTCCCCGCTGGGGACGAAGGTCTCGGGGTCCTTGCGGAAGCCCTCGATCTCGTCGATCATCTCGCGGGCGGTGTGATAGCGAAGCTCGAGGTCGCCGCACATGGCCTTGAGGGTGATGATCTCGAGGGACTCGGGGATCTCGGGGTTCAGGGTGCTGGGCTTTTCGGGGACCGAATTGATGTGCTGCATGGCCACGGCCAGCGGGCTGTCGCCGGTGTAGGGCAGAGAGCCCGTCAGCATCTCATACAGCATGACGCCGACGGAGTAGATGTCCGCCCGTCCGTCGATGGCGTCGCCCCGGGCCTGTTCGGGCGCGATGTAGTGGACCGTGCCGAAGGCGGTGCTCTTGGTCTGGGTGACGCCCTGCTTCTCCATGACGCGGGCGATGCCGAAGTCCATCACCTTGACCGTCCCGTCGCGCAGGATCATGATGTTCTGCGGCTTGATGTCCCGGTGGACGATCTTCTTCAGGTGCGCGTGCTCCAGCGCCTTGAGGATCTGAACGGTGAAGTGCAGCGCCTCTTTGATGGAAAGTGTCCCGCGCTGATTGATATACTGCTTCAGGGTGATGCCGTCCACGATCTCCATGACGAAATACTCGCTCTCGGGCGTGGAGCTGACGTCGAACACCTTGATGATGTTGTTGTGGTTCAGCCGGGCCATGGCCTCGCTTTCGGCGTGGAAACGGGTGCGGAGCTCTTCGTCGCTTCGCAGCTCCTCCTTCAGCATCTTCACGGCCACGAGCCGGTTCAGCTTTCGGTCGTGGGCCTTGTACACGACGGCCATGCCGCCCGTGCCGATGACCTCGACGATCTCATACCGGTTGTCGAGCACCTGGTTCAGGTAGTTTTCCATAGTTCCTCCTCCCCGCCTCAAAACTTCAGCAGCGTGACGGTGATGTTGTCCGGGCCGCCGCGCTCGTTGGCCAGCGCGATGAGCCGTTTGGCACACTCCGCCAGGGGGCGGCCGGAGGAGACCTCGGCGTAGATCTCCGCGTCCTCGACCATGTTGTACAGGCCGTCGGTACAGAGCAGCAGCACGTCGCCGCAGTCGGGTCTCAGCTCATAGAGCTGGGGCAGGATGGTGCGCTCGGTCCCGACAGCGCGGGTGATATAGTTCCGGGACGGGTGCCGGCGCGCCTCGCCGGGGGTGAGCTCGCCGCGGCGGACCATCTCCTGGGCGACGGAGTGGTCCGTCGTCACCTGTCGGATGGCCTTGGCGCCGACGAGATAGGCGCGGCTGTCGCCGGCGTTCATGACGCAGGCGTCGTCCCCGTCCACCAGCGCCGCCACGATGGTCGAGCCCATGCCGGAGAACGCCTCGTCCTCCAGCGATTTGCTGAAGGTATAGGCGTTGGCCGTGCGCAGGGCCTCGCTGACGATGGCGCGCATATAGGACATGCTCATGCGGGGGAGCATGCGCTTTTTCACCTCGGCGACGAAAATGGTCAGCGTCATGTCCGAGGCCACGTTGCCGGACCGGGCGCCGCCCATCCCGTCGCACACGACGCAGAGCGCCTGTCCGTCGCCGTGGACCACGTTGATATAATAGTTGTCCTGGTTGTCGGGCCGGCGTTTGCCGACGTCCGTCGAGCCTGTGGCGATCATACCTTCACCTCTTCCTTTTGGCCGGATGGTGCGTGGGAGGCGCTGCGGCGCAGCTGGCCGCAGGCCCCGTCGATATCGGCGCCGAGCCGCCGCCGCAGGGTGGCGTTGATCCGGCGCTTTTCCAGAAGTTCCATGAACCGTTCCACCGCCGGCGGCGCCGACGGCGAAAAGGGACTTTCGGCGATCTTGTTGAGGCGGATGAGGTTCACGTGGGCCTCGCGGCCGGCCAGCAGAGCGGCCAGCTCTTCCGCGCAGGCGGGCGTGTCGTTGACGCCCGCGATCAGAGCGTATTCATAGCTGACGCGCCGGCCGGTGACCTGTTGATACTCCGTGGCCGCGCCGACAACCTCGGCCACGGGCCAGCGCCGGTTCACCGGCATCAGGCGGGAGCGGAGCGCGTCGTTGGGCGCGTGCAGCGAGACGGACAGCGTGATCCCCAGGTCCTCCTTCGCCAGCCTCCGGATCCCCGGCACAAGGCCGCTGGTGGACAGCGAGATGTGCCTCTGGCCGATGTGGAAGCCGGCGGGTGAGGAGACGGTCCGCAGAAACGCCAGCGAGGCGTCGTAGTTGTCCAGCGGTTCGCCCGTTCCCATCATGACGATCCCGTCCACCCGGCAGCCGGTGACGGCCTGGGCCGCGGCGATCTCGCCCAGCATCTCGGACGGGTTCAGACCACGCAGCAGCCCGTCCAGTCCCGAGGCGCAGAAGGCGCAGCCCATGCGGCAGCCCACCTGGGTGGAGATGCAGAGGGTGTTGCCGTGGTGATACCGCATGAAGACCCCTTCGACGCGGCTTCCGTCGCCCAAACCGTAGAGGTACTTTTCCGTCCCGTCGGCGGACACCTGCCGCCGGACCACGGTCACGGCCGGAACGCCGTACCGCCGGGCCAGCGTGTCCCGCAGCGCGCGGGGCAGGTCCGTCAGCCCGTCGATCCCGCGCCCGGCGCGGACGCCCGCGATGAGCTGGCCCGCCCGGTAGCGGGGCAGCGAAAGCTCCCCGGCCAGCGCCGTCAGCTCGCCGTCCGTCATCGAGGCAAGGTCCGTTTTCGATTCGTCTCCGGGTACGGGCAGGAGCATGCGGCGGTCCTCCTTTTGGGGGAAAGTGGGTCAGTCCCTCCGGCGAAGACGGGCGATGAAGAACCCGTCCGTGCCGTGGACGTGGGGCAGCAGGGTCAGCTCTCCGGCGGGGGCCCGAAAGGAGGGCCCGGCGTCGGGAAAGAACGGCTCCGGCGAAAAGTCCGGGTGGCCCGCCAGAAAGGCGCGGACCACGCCGCCGTTCTCGCGTTTCAGGACCGTACAGGTGGAATAGACCATCACGCCGCCGGGGCGGACATAGCGCGAAAGGGCGTCCAGCCAGCTCAGCTGAAGGGCGGGCAGGGCCTCGAGCCCGGACAGGTCCTTATAGCGGACGTCCGGCTTTTTCCGGATGACGCCGAGGCCCGAGCAGGGGAGGTCGGCGATGACCCGGTCGGCCCGCCCGCAGAGGTCCGGATCGGGCTCGGCGGCGGAGCGGAGCGCCGCGGTGACGGAGGAGATCCCCAGACGACGCGCGCCCTGTCGGATCAGCTCCAGCTTGTTTTCGTAGATGTCGAAGGCCAGGATGCGGGCCTTGTCGCCGGCCAGCTCCGCCGCGGCCAGACACTTGCCGCCGGGGGCGGCGGCGCCGTCCACGATGAGCTGGCCCGGCGCGGGGTCCAGCGCCCGGACCGCCAGAAGCGAGGACGAGTCCTGAACGCTGAACAGGCCGCTGCGGTACTCGTCCCGTCCGGTCAGGCCTGAGGCGGGCCCGCCGAGGAGAAGGGTGCCGC
>JAEERN010000226.1 GCA_016285815.1 Clostridiales bacterium | reverse complement strand
TTCGAGCACCGGGGGCACCGGATCCTGCTCTCCGGCCTGCCGGCCGAGGCGCCGGACAAGATCGCCGGGATCACCGTGATCCGGCTGGAGTACGACCACACGCCGGCCTTCCTCTTTGGCAGCTATTATCCCCAGCTCCATCACGGCGCGGACCCGGCGGGGGAGAACAAGCTCTGACCGGACCGATGCGGCGGCGGGCCTCGCCCGGAGCCGATGGAACGCTCCCGCGCTGCGGCAAGGCCGCGGGCGGGAGCGTTCCCGACAGAAACGGAGGAAGAACGCATGAAGATCCTGAGCAGACCCGACTATGAAAAAGAGCTGGCGCGGACCCGGGACCGGCGGATGAAATGGTGGCGTGAGGCGCGCTTCGGCATGTTCGTCCACTACGGCCTTTACGCCCAGGCCAGACGTCACGAATGGCTTCAGGTCCAGGAAAACGTCCCGCCGGAGGAGTACGAGGCGCTTGCGAAGACCTTCGCGCCCAAGCCCGGCTGCTGCCGCGAGTGGGCGGCGCTGGCGAAAAAGGCCGGCATGCGGTACATGGTGCTGACCACGCGCCACCACGACGGCTTTTCCCTGTGGCGGTCCGAGGTGAACCCGTACAACGCATACAACGCCTGCGGGCGGGACGTCGTGAGAGAGTTCGTCGAGGCCTGCCGGGAGTTCGGCCTGAAGATCGGCTTTTACTCCTCGCTGATGGACTGGCACCATCCGGACGGGGGCCGGGCGGCCTGGGACACGGCGGCCCGCCGGCGCTTCCTCGACTATACCGAGGCGCTGAACACCGAGCTGCTGACCAACTACGGCAAGATCGATATTTTGTGGTACGACGGCGCTTCCCCCATGACCACCTGGGAAGGCTGGGACTCGCTGGAGCGGAACCAGCGTCTGCGCGCGCTGCAGCCGGACATCATCATCAACAACCGCAGCGGGCTGGACGAGGACTTTTCCACGCCGGAGGGGGAGCTGGCCGCCGCCGGCCGCGATTGGGAGGCCTGCATGACCTTCAACGGGATCAGCTGGGGCTACGTCGACTCGGCCCAGGCCCGGCCGTACTCCTGCAGCGCCCAGCAGATCCTGCAGATGCTGAGCACCTGCGCCGGCGGCGGCGGGAACCTGCTGCTGAACATCGGGCCCGCGCCGGACGGTTCGGTGCCGGAAGAGGCCGTCGAGCCGCTCACGACCGTGGGCCGGTGGCTGGAGGCCAACGGTGACGCGGTCTACGGCAGGCTGCTGCGGAACGGGAGCGGTCTCAACGGCAACGCCGTCTGCCGCCTCAGCCGGGACGCGCGGTTCGTCTATCTCTGGAACCTGATCTGGCCGACCGAGGGTGAAATGGGCTTGGGCGGCTGGATGGAGGCGCCCAAATCCGTCAGCCTCATGGACGGGACGCCGGTGGCGTTCGAGCACCGGGGGCACCGGATCCTGCTCTCCGGCCTGCCGGCCGAGGCGCCGGACAAGATCGCCGGGATCACCGTGATCCGGCTGGAGTACGACCACACGCCGGCCTACTGTTACGGCAGCTATTACCCCCAGATCCATCACGGCGCGGACCCGGCGGGGGAGAACAAGCTCTGACCGGACCGGTGCGGCGGCGGACGGCGCAGAAGAGAAAAAGAGAGAAAAAACGGGGCGCTTGAGGGGCGGCGAAGCGTCCGGCACGGCCGGGAAAGGGGCCGGATAGCCGCATCTTCCAGGGAGAGGGAAAAATGAAAAAACAGTTTCTTTTGACCGGGGCGACGGGGGCCCTGGGCAGCTGCGTTTCCGCGCAGCTGGCCGGGACCGGCGCGGCGATCCGCGCGCTGGTGCTGCCGGGCGACCGCTCCGCAGCGCGGCTGCCGGACGGAGTCGAGCGCGTCGAGGGAGATCTTTTGGACGACGGCGCTCTGGAGCGGCTGTTCTCCGTTCCGGCCGGGACGGAGACGACGGTCCTGCACATGGCCGCCGTGGTCACCGTCGAGCCCGGCTTTGACCGCAGGACCTTCGACGTGAACGTCGCCGGGACGGAAAACGTCCTGCGCTTTTGCGAGAGGACGGGCGTCAAAAAGCTGGTCTACGTCAGCTCCTCCAGCGCGATCCCGGAGCGTCCGGCGGGCGAGGTGCAGACGGAGCCGGATTCGTTCGATCCGGACGCCGTGGTCGGGGCTTACTCCCGGACCAAGGCGGAGGCGACCCGGGCGGTGATGGCGGCGGCCGGCAGGGGACTGGACGCCTCGGTGGTGTTCCCCACCGGGCTCTGCGGCCCGGGAGATCTCAACGGGCCGCTGACGGGATTCGTGGCGGACTGCGCCGGCGGGCGCGTTCCGGCTGGCGTCGCGGGGACCTTCGACATGGTGGACGTGCGGGACGCCGCGCGGGGCGTGATCCTCTGTGCCGAAAAGGGAAGGCCCGGCGAGGGCTATCTGCTGAGCGGGACGCTGCTGACCATCCGGGAGCTGATGGATCTGGCGAGCCGTCTCGGCGGCGCGCGGCGGGTCCGGACGGTCCTGCCCCGGTGGGCGGCGCGGCCGGTGCTGCCGATCCTGCGGCTGACGGCCCGGATCCGGCGGCAAAAGCCGGTGTTCACGGCGGTCTCGCTGTACAATCTGGAGCGGAACAACCGGTATTCCGCCGAAAAGGCGGTCCGGGAGCTGGGCTTTTCGGTCCGGCCTCCGGAGGAGACGGTGGCGGACACGGTGGCCTGGCTGCGGGAGACGGGGCGGCTGACGGGCCGGGCCGGGCGCCGGGACAAGACGAAAAAACAGGCGTGACCGCGCGGTCACGCCTGTTTTTTTCGCTCGTTCCGGAAAAGGTCGGCGCTCAGTCCCGCGCCGCCGCGGCTTCGCGGCGGAGCTGCTGCTGGAAACGCCAGGTGTCGCGGCACATCTCGTCCAGCCCCAGCTCGGCGGACCAGCCGAGCAGCGCCTTGGCCTTGGAGGGGTCGGCGTAGCAGGCGGCGATGTCGCCGGGGCGGCGGGGCGCGATGCGGTACGGCACGGGAACGCCGTTGACCCGCTCGAAGGCCCGGACCATGTCCAGCACGCTGTAGCCGGTGCCGGTGCCCAGATTGAAGATCTCCGCGCCGGGCTTGTCGAGGCGGGACAGGGCGGCCACGTGGCCCTTGGCCAGATCCACCACGTGGATATAGTCGCGCACGCCGGTGCCGTCGGGGGTGTCGTAGTCGTCGCCGAAGACGGAGAGCTGGGCCAGCTCGCCCGCGGCCACCTTGGCGACGTAGGGCATCAGGTTGTTGGGCACGCCGTTGGGCCGCTCTCCGATGAGGCCGCTGGGGTGCGCGCCGACGGGGTTGAAATAGCGCAGCAGCACGGCGGAGAGCTTTCCGCCCGCCGCGGCGCCCTCGATGATGCGCTCGATCATGTACTTGGTCCAGCCGTAGGGGTTGGTGCAGCCGCCCGCGGGGGCCTCTTCGGTGATGGGCAGCGTTTCCGGCGTGCCGTAGACCGTGGCGGACGAGCTGAAGATCAGCCTGGTGCAGCTGGCCTCGGCCATGACCTCCAGCAGGGACAGGGTCGAGTCCAGATTGTTGCGGTAGTAGAGCAGCGGCTTGGCGACGGATTCGCCCACGGCCTTGAGCCCGGCCAGATGGATGACCGCGTCGGGCCGCTCGCGGCGGAACAGCTCGGCCAGGCCGGCCCGGTCGCAAACGTCCAGCTCATAGAGCGCGACGGGCTTTCCGGCGATGCGCTCGACGCGCCGGACGGCGTCGGGCGAGCTGTTGACGAAGTTGTCGGCGACGACGGCCTCGTGGCCGGCGGCAAGGAGCTCGACGGCGGTGTGAGAGCCGATGTATCCGGCTCCCCCGGTGAGAAGGACTTTCATGGCGAAAAACGTTCCTTTCAGTGAGTTTGGATCAGAAGAGGCGGCCGGCGTAGACGCCGTCCTCGTAAAGCTTGCGGAAGGCGGCGGCGACACCGGGTTTGTCCTCGCGGTAGGTCACGCCGAACCAGCGGTCGTCGGTGGGCAGCACGCGCACGGTGGCGAGCCCCGCGCGCAGCATGGCGTCCACGGCGGTGGGCAGGTAGTACTCCGACCGGATGTCCTCCGGGCCGAGGCCGCGCAGGAACGCGGCGAACCCCTTCCGGGCGCTGTCGAAGAACGCGGGAGTCAGGCCCCACATGTTCATGGAGACCCGCTGGTCCCGGGGCAGCGGCCGCAGGACGCCGTTTTCGTCAACGGCCGCGCCGTCCCCGCAGGGGACGATGTTGTGGGTCTCGGTCACCGACGACAGGAACCCGTCGGCGTCCACCTCGCACAGCCCGCGGGAGACGCCGCCGTTTTCGGACAGGGTGTTGTTCACGTGGAACCCCGCCATGCAGAAGCGCTGGGGGTCGCTTTGGCCCGCGGTCTCCGTCAGATAGTCGTGGATCAACGAAAAGCTGCGGCGGCCGTAATAGTCGTCGGCGTTGATGATGGCGAAGGGCTCGCGGACCACGTCCGCGCAGCAGAGGGCCGCGTGGCCCGTGCCCCACGGCTTGGTCCGGCCGGGGGGCACGGCGATCCCGGCGGGGATCGCGTCGTTTTCCTGGAACACATAGGCCGTGTCGCAGACCCGGGAGAGGCGGTCGCCGATGATCTCGCGGAAGTCCCGCTCGATGGCCCGGCGGATGATGAACACCACCCGGTCGAAGCCGGCCGCCAGCGCGTCATGCACGGAATAGTCCATGATGATCTCGCCGTGGGGGCCGACAGGCTCCAGCTGTTTGATCCCGCCGCCGAAGCGCGAGCCGATGCCCGCCGCCATGACGACGAGAGACGTCTTCGTCTGGTGCATAGCAGTTCCCTCCGGATCCGAACGTTCTGTTTTTTCTTTCTATATGATACACCTCCCCGGCGGAAAAGTCAACGGCGCATAATCCGGGGCGCGGGCGCATACGGATGACCGAGGGAAACGAAAGAAGAGCGCAGGACCGCGGGAGGACAAGTCATGAAAAAATTTCTGTTCGTGCTGCTGGGAATGATGTTCGTCGCCTTTGCCGTCCCCATGGCGGTCCGCTCGGGCGCGGAGGCCCGGGCCGCCGGTTCGGTCCCGGCGCTTCCGGCGGAGACGACGGCCGCTCCGGCGGAGAC
>JAEERN010000225.1 GCA_016285815.1 Clostridiales bacterium | reverse complement strand
GGGCATCCTGCCCGCGCCGGAGAGCAGCCATGCCATCAAGGCCGCCGTCGACGAGGCCATGAAGTGCAAAGAGACCGGCGAGGAGAAGACCATCGTCTTCGGCCTCACGGGCACGGGCTATTTCGATCTGGTGGCCTATCAGAAGTTCCACGACGGGCTCATGGACGACTATATCCCCACGGACGAGGAGCTGCAGGCCAGCTTCGCCGGGCTGCCCAAGCTGGGCTGAGGGCGCCGCGCGGCCTTCCGCAGAAACAACGAGCCCCCGCGCAAAACGGTCGTTTTGCGCGGGGGCTTTTTTGCGCGGAAAAGAGGAAAAGGCTTCAGGCCTCGGGCCGGAACGAGTCGGTCAGCGAGACGAGATAGCGGCCCGTCCGCTCGAGGAGCTTGGCGGCGGCGGGATAGAGCGAGGTGTCCAGCACGGTCTGGAAGAACCGGTCGGCCTCGAAGGTGAACACGCCGGCGTAGTCGATCTCGCCCAGCGCGCGGCAGAACTCCGTCCAGTCGATGAGGCCGAGGCCCGGCAGCGTATGGCTGTCGTGCATATGGTCGTTGTCGTGGACGTGGAGCGCGCCGAGGCGGTCGTGGCCCAGGGCCCGGACCAGCTCTTCCGCCCGCCAGCCGGCCAGGCCGCAGTGGCCCACATCGAGACAGGCGGTGAACACCGGGCTGTTCAGGTCGTCCAGCATGGCGCAGAACTCCGCGGGGCTGGCGCAGACCGACGGACCGATGACCTTGCGGTTCACGTTGTACTGCCACATGTTCTCCACGGCGATCCGGACGCCGGCGGTCTCGGCGACAGGGCGCAGCAGGTTGTAATACCGCAGGTTGATCTCGTAGAGCAGCTCCGCGTTCCGCTGGTGGTTCAGATACTGGGCCGGGTGGACGATGACGGTGTCCGCCCCCATGGCGCCGGAGACCAGAAGCGCGTCCGAGACGATGGGCACGATGTTCCGCTCCCAGTCGTCCCACATCTCGGGGGGAAAGCTGTAGGGAGCGTGGGTCTGGTTGACGAAGATGCCGCTCTCCGCGGCGGCCGCGCGGATCTCGGCGGCAAAGTCCAGCATGCTTTCCCGCGGCAGGTCGAAGAACCCTTCCGCTTGGGGCTGGAAGAAGGAGAAGTCCACGGCGTCGAAGCCGGCCTCCGCGAGGAAGCGCACCGCGCCGGGATAGCCGAGGGCTCTGGCGCAGACGTCGGTCTGGGTGGAAAGAAACATACGGTCCTCCTTTTGGAAATGGTCACTCCTGCCGCCGGGGCGGTTCAGGGCTCGTCGGGGCGAAAAGCGAGTCGAGGAAGGCGCCGAGGGCCCGCTCGGTCCCCGGCGTGTCGGTCAGATAGGAAAGGGCGTGTCCCGCGCCGGGCACGATCAAAAGCTCTTTTTCCGGCGAGGCGCAGGCGTTGAAGTTCTCCAGCGTGTTGCCCAGCTGGACGAGGCCGTCCTCGTCGCCGTGGACGAACAGCACGGGGACGGTCAGCTTTTTGACCGCCTCGACCGTGGAAAAGGCGTCCAGATCCGTGCGGGCGAACAGGCGGACCGCCAGCGCCCCGGCCGGGACGATGGGAAAGCGGGGGAAGCGGACGGAGCGCAGGATGTCGACGATCTCGCGGCGGGGCGAGGTGAACCCGCAATCCGCCACGACGCCGCAGAGGGAGGGCGTCATGCCCGGCTGGGCCGCGGCCAGCAGCGCCGCGGTGGCGCCCATGGAGATGCCGGCCAGCAGGATGCGCCGGTCCTTTCCGCGGGTGACGGTGACGTAATTGCACCAGTCGCAGAGGTCCAGCCGCTCCCGGTCGCCGAAGGTGTTGAAGCGCCCCTCGCTCTCGCCGTGGGCGCGCTGATCGATGAGCAGCAGGTCGTACCCGCGGGCGAAGTAAAAGGGACAGACGGCGCCGAAATCAAAGTCCGGCGCGCTCCGGAACCCGTGGGACAGCACCACGGTGACGCCGGCGGGCGAGGGATTTTCATAGTAGGTCCCGTGCAGGCGAAGCCCGTCCCGGGCCGTGAGGAACAGGTCCTCGCCCCGGCGGGCGGCCAGCCAGGCGCGGCCCGCCTCGATCCGGTCGTAAAACTCGGGGCGGCCCATGCGGGCGAAGCGAACGCGGTATTTTTCGTTGTCGGATTCCCGCCGCCGGACGCGGGCATAGAGCCGGAGCAGCAGATAGACCCCGGACGAGAGAAAGACGGAGAGGAACACGGCCAGCGCGGCGGCCAGCGCGATCAAAAACGGCCGGATGGCGGATCCCTCCCTTCGCTTCGTTCCCGGGCGGCCCGCCCGGGGCGGGGCCGCTCTTTTCGTATATCATACCACGGCCGGGCCGTTTTGGCAAGCCGACCGGCGGCTTTTTTGCAAAAAAAGCCCGCCCGCACGGTCGGGCGCTTGATTTTTGCCGGGCCGCCGCGTATAATACAGTCGCGGGCCAAACCGCGGGCCGCACAAGTCAAAACAGGGAGGATCGCGATATGGGAGAGATCGTGCTTTCCGCGTTCGCGGACGAGTTTTCCAAAGAACTGGACCGGCAGATCGAGGCGATGAACCGCTTTTCCATCGGCTGGATCGAGCTGCGCGGCGTCGACGGGAAGAATGTTTCGGATCTGACCGCCGCCGAGGCGGCGGAGGTCGGAAGGCGTATGGCTGCGGGCGGCGTGCGCGCGTCGTCCATCGGGTCGCCGCTGGGCAAGATCGCCGTGGACGGCGACATGGCCGGGCATCTGGAGCGGGCCCGGCGCTGCTTTGAGACGGCCAATCTGCTGGGCACGCCGCTCTGCCGGGTGTTTTCGTTCTATCTGCCCAAGGGCTCGGACCCCGCGGCGCACCGGGAGGCGGTGCTGGAGCGCGTGGGCGCGCTGTTGGACCTGGCCGACAAGCACGGCGTGACCCTGTGCCACGAGAACGAGGCGGGCATCTACGGCGAGAGCCCGGAGCGGTGTCTGGACCTGCTGACGGCCTTCGGCGGCCGGCTGCGGTGCGTATTCGACATGGGCAACTTCGTGCTGGGGGGCTATCCGCCCTATCCGGCGGCCTATGCCGCGCTGAAGCCTTACATCCGGTATTTCCACATCAAGGACGCGCTGGCCTCGGGAGCCATCGTGCCCGCCGGCTGCGGCGAGGCGCACATCGGGGACATCGTCCGGGATTTCCGTGACAGTGCCGAGGGGCCCTTCTTCGTGTCGCTGGAGCCCCATCTGGTCACTTTCGACGGGCTGAAGGCCCTGACGGACCGCCGGTTTGAGAACCCCTATGTTTACGAGACCAAAGAGCTGGCCTTCGCCGACGCGGTGGCGCGTCTGCGCGGAGAGCTGGCGTGACGGACAAGAGGAGGAGATAAAAATGAAGCGTTTCACTGTGGACGAGCTTTCGGTCTTCGTGTTCGACTCCCGCGCGGAGATGGGCTGCGCCGCGGCGGCGGATATCAGCCGCCGGATCGCGGAGAAGCTGGCGGCGAAGGACGAGCTCAACATGATCTTTGCCGCCGCCCCGTCCCAGAACGAGGTGCTGGCGGCTCTGGCCGCGGACAAGAGCATCCCGTGGGAACGGATCAACGCCTATCACATGGACGAGTACGTCGGGCTCGCGCCGGACGCGCCCCAGGGCTTCGGCAACTTCCTGCGGGAGCGGCTGTTCGACCTGGTGCCCTTCCGGTCGGTCCACACCATCGACTCTTCGGCCGCGCCGGAGGACGAGTGCCGCCGGTACGGCGCACTGCTTCGGGCCGCGCCGACGGACATCGTCGTCATGGGCATCGGCGAGAACGGCCACATCGCCTTCAACGACCCGGGCGAGGCCGATTTCGACGACCCCGAGACGGTGAAGGTCGTCTCGCTGGACGAGGTCTGCCGCATGCAGCAGGTCCACGACGGCTGCTTCGCCTCGCTGGAGCTGGTGCCGCGCCAGGCGCTGACGCTGACGGTGCCGACGCTGACGGCCGCGCCGGACCTGTTCTGCATCGTCCCCGCGGCCACCAAGGCCGCCGCGGTGCGGGCCACGCTGACCGGCCCCGTGACGGAGGACGTTCCGGCCACGGTGCTGCGCACCCGGCCGGGCGCGCGGCTGTATCT
>JAEERN010000224.1 GCA_016285815.1 Clostridiales bacterium | reverse complement strand
GCGGACCGCGTTGTCCGCCAGATAGGCGCAGGCGCGATAGCACTGCACGCGGTCCAGCGGCTCGGCATTGTCGGGGTCCAGCCGCCACAGGCCCTCGTTCGTGCCGAACCACAGGATATTCCCCGCCCGGAACGAACAGGTCACGTCGCCCTCGGCGATATACGGCGGCAGAAGCGCCTTGTCCGCATCGGTCAGCGGCCGGACCGGCAGCGCGGTCAGCGCGGCCTCTTTTTCGGGGTTCTGTCCCAGAGCGTAGCACAGCGTCAGCCGCTGGAAGCTCTCGCGGACGTCGCAGGGGGCAAAGCAGACTTTTTTCATGGTCGTTTCCTTTCTCGATCCCCGTCGGCGGCCGGCCGGTTCGCCTCGGCCGCCGCGGCAACGGGATCCGGGCCCTCCCCGGTCGGGTGAAGGCCCGGATCCCGTGTGTCTTTTTTTACTTCAGGCCGTGGAAGATCAGCGCCTCGACGTCTTCCAGCGAGACGCCGCCCGGGCGGCCGGTCTCGCGCAGCATCCCGTGATAGCGGCCCATCCAGTACGGCATGACCAGGTTATAGGTGCGGCTGAGGGTCGGTCTGCCGCCGGGGCGGCGCCCGCCGACGCTCTCATAGACCTCGCTGCTGAAGCCGCCGCGCTCGTCGAAGGCCAGCGCGCACGGCGTGACCTCGTCGTACCACAGGTTCTCGCCGTCCGCCGTGACGCCGGGACGGGTGCGGTTGTCGATCATGATCTCCCGGGCGTTCATGGGGAAGCGGCCCGTCTGCCACGCCACCATTTCGGCGCAGGTGCGGCCGAAGGCGTCGCGCTGCTCCTCCTCGGGATAGAGCAGCTGCCACACCAGGCACCACTCCACGTCCCGGGAGTACTTCAGGAACTTCCACCACGCCGCGGCGCCCGCGCGGATCTTTTCCAGCAGGACCGGATCCGTCTCCAGCTGGCCCAGCGTGTAGTACGCCAGCGCCGCCATGCGGATGTCGGAATAGTTCATGTTGTTGACGACGGCGTGGAACTCCTCCGTCTCTGTCAGCTCGCATCCCGCTTCGGCCCGGGCGATCCGGGCATAGCGCTCGTAAAACTCCGCCAGCAGGTCCCCGTACCGGTAGGGCTCGTCCAGCGCCAGATGGCGATAGAGCTCTTCCCAGTGGCTGTCCCCGGTGACGTGGGCCGCCACCTTGAAGCAGGCCAGCAGGATCGCGGTGCCCAGCGGGCCGTCGGTGATGCCGTAGCTGCCGGCGTTCATGTAATACGCCCGGTCCATCCGCGCCCACGAGGTGGGCTGGCCGCCGCAGTCCACGTGGCAGAGATTGTTCTCCTCCAGATGCTTGGCGTGGCGCGCGGCGATGACGCGGATGATCTCGGCAAGCTCCGGATCCTCCGGCCCCAGCACGTCGTAGGCCACCAGCCAGAGCGTGTAATGGCCCACCAGCTCGTCGTTGGACGTGTCGGTGCGGTAGATGATATCCTCGTCGCGGAAGCCCTCGTCGGTGTAGAGCCGGCGCAGCCGGTCCGGGATGGGCATGGAGCTGTCCACCGCGTGCAGCGGCGGGATGTCGTCGCCCTTCCACGTGACGCTGGGCACGCGCACGGAGATCAGCTTGCCCTCCGGCGTGCGCACCTTGCGCATCATGACGTTGCCCTCGATGTCCGGCGGATCGTCCGGCGAATCCACATGGTACGACCGGGCGATGTACCCCTCGACGTTGTGGAACACCACCTCGGGCACGGCGTCGGTCTCGGCCCAATCTTCCGGATGGACCGGGGCGGGCGTGAACTCCACGAAGCCCGTCGGGCCGTTGGCGGGAACGCCGACGTCCGGATCCCCGCCCTTTTTCAGATACAGCCTGCTGGACTTGTTGTCGCCGGGGTTGTTGTACCGGACAAAGCCCGGAACGGACCCCTTCCAGGCCGGGATATAGGCCAGCAGCAGGCAGGCCTCGGTCCACAGCGTGGCCAGCTCCCGGGCACGGCGGACCTCCTCGGCCGAGGCCGTCCCGCCGTCCCGCAGCACGGCGTACCGCGCCAGATCGCCGATGGCGTAGACCGAGGTCCACAGGCCGTCGTTGTCGGACTCTTCGCCGCGGAAGGTCTTGCACTTCTCGTCCCAGCGGGCGCCGGACAGCATGCCGCGCCGGCTCACATACTTGCGGTTGATCTCGCTCATCAGAACGGCCTTCTGCTCCACGCTCATCTTCCGCAGCGCGATGTGGGACAGGCCCTTTTCCGTCAGGGCCCAGACGCCGTCGTCCCCGTCGCCGTCCACGGCGCGGACCGCGTTGTCCGCCAGATAGGCGCAGGCGCGATAGCACTGCACGCGGTCCAGCGGCTCGGCATTGTCGGGGTCCAGCCGCCACAGGCCCTCGTCCG
>JAEERN010000223.1 GCA_016285815.1 Clostridiales bacterium | reverse complement strand
GCGGACGCCATGGGCGTGGCGCTGGCCTTTTGCGCCGGGACCACGGCCCTGATCCTGCTGTCTCTGACGGTGTGCATGGGGGCCGGGGGATGAGGGCGTGGCTGTGGGAGCTCTCCCTCTGCGCCGTGCTGACGGCGGTCCTGCGCGCGGCGCTTCCGGAACGGGCCGCGCGCTGGGTCCGGGCGGCGGGCACCGCCGCGTTCCTGCTTCTGCTGATCCGCCCGCTGCGGACGGCGACGGGGCGGCTGGAATCCTGGAGGATCGCCCTGCCCGCCGTGGAGACGGACGACGCCGCGGCCCGCGCCGTTGCGGAGGACGCCCTGTCGGAGTACGTCTCCGACAGGCTCGGGCCGGGCTTTCGCGCCCGGATCTCCCTGACGGGGTCGTCGGCACGCTGGATCCCCCGGCGCGCCGTGGTATACGGGCCGGCCGGCCCGGACGAGGAAAGCCGCGCGGCGGCGGAAAGGACCGTGTATGAGCTCACAGGACTCTCGGGAGAGGACGTCGTTTTTTCCCCGGATTGACCGGGCGCGCGTGAAGGACGCGCTGTCCCGGCTGTTCCACAGCCGATACGCCCCGGCGGCGCTGTTTTTTCTGCTGCTGGCGCTGATCCTGCTGCCCAGAAGCTGTTCCGGCCGGACCGACGGCGCGGAAAATGCCCCGGTCCCCGAGCCCGCCGCCTCGGCGGAAGAGCTGGAGACGCGCCTGAGCGGGCTGCTGTCCCGCGTCAGCGGCGTGCGGACGGCGCGGGTCATGATCGCTCTGGCCGATACGGGGCGCACGGTCTACGCCGAGGACGTCAGTGAGGCGGACGCGGACGGCCGTCGAACGGTGGACCGGAAGACCGTGGTGGCCGGAGGCGGCGCGGTGCGCGTGACCACGCTGTCCCCGCGCCCGGCGGGGGCGGTGGTGGTGTACACGGGGACGGATTCGGCGGCGGTGCGGCTGGCGCTGACCTCGGCGGTGTCCTCGGCCACGGGCCTCGGAAGCGACAAAATCACCGTGCTGCACGGGGGCTGAACGCATAAAGGGGACCGCGGGGCAATAAGTATTCCATAGAAACGAAAACAGGAAAGGAATCTGGCATATGAAGCTGAAAAAGAAAACGGCGATCATCGCCATGGTGGCTCTGCTCGTCTGCGCCGCGGCCTATCTGAACTGGAGCTGGCGGCGGGGCCAAAGCGTCGAGACCGGCGGCGCAGAGATCGTTTCCGACGAAGAGAGGCTGCTGGGCGATCGCGGCGCGGTCCTGAACGGGAAGACGCCGGCCGCCGTTCCGACGGCGGTGGAGGAGTATTTCGCCAACCTGCGCCTGTCCCGCCGCGAGGCCCGGGACGAGGCCATCTCGGTCCTGGAGCTGACCAGCGAGGACGAGAGCCTGTCCGCCGAATCGCGCCAGAGCGCTCTGGCCAGCATCAACCTGCTGGCCAACAACGCGGTGATCGAGGCGCGGATCGAGTCGCTGGTGCTGTCCAAGGGGTACGCCGACTGCGCCGCCTTTCTGAACAGCGACAGCCTTTCCATCGTCGTGGCGCCGCCGGAGGGCGGACTGCAGACCGAGGACGCGGTCCGCATCAAGGACATCGCCGTGGCCGAATCCAGCGTCGCGCTGGAAAAGATCCGGATCATCGAGGCGCGCGTCGGCGGCGAAAGCTGAGCCCGCGCGCCGGGGACGCATCTTTTGCGGCCCCGCCGGGGAAGGGATCCTGCCTGCCGCAGAGGGGCCGGGGCGCCGCGCGCGTTCGGGAGCGCCTGCGGCAGGTTTTTACAAAAAAGACTTTCCTTTTTCAGGGGAATATGCTATAATAAAAAAGCTGGCGAAGCCGGCGGCGCCGGGAACGGGGCCGCCGCCGCGGGATCGAAGGGTCCCGCCGCGCCGCGGAGAGACGGAACGCTCCTGAAAGGACTGGTCAAGACTTATGAAAAACACCGGGAAAAACGCCGCTTTCGGCTCTGTGAAGGTCGCGGAGGACGTGATCTCCACGCTGGCCATCGTGGCCGCCTCTGAGGTCGACGGGGTGAAATATCTGGAAAAGCAGAAGCCGGAAAAGCTTTCCAAGCGGGCGAGAAAGCACATCAAGCTGTCCTATGACGGGCGCGACCTGATCCTGGACGTGTATATCATCGTGAAATACGGCTATGTGATCCCCCAGGTCGCCGCCGCGGTGCAGGACAACGTCCTCGAGGCGGTCGAGAGCATGTCCGGCCTGAAGGTCGCGGCAGTCAACGTGCACTGCACCGGCGTCTCGTTTTCCAAGGACGCTTCCAAAACGCTGAAATAAGGCCGAAGGGGTCTGTGGACCGCGATGACACGTACGAATGCGAGAGAGATCGCTCTCGGCTGTATCTTTGAATGCCTGGCCTCGGGCGCGCCGGCGGACGAGGTTTTGAAGCGCCGTCTGGACTGTCCGGGACCGGCGGATCTTGCCGGAGAATACGCGCTCTATGCCGAAGAGCCGGACGACGACGCCCGGGCCTTTATCGCACAGGTCACCCGCGCGGCGGAGCAGCGGCGGGACGAGTTCCTGTCGGCAGTCTTTGCCTATGCCGAGGGGTGGCGCCCGGAACGGCTTTCGCTGATGACGCGGTCCATCCTGCTGCTCTGCGTCACCGAGATCGTCTGCACCGACGTGCCCACCGCCGTCTCCATCAACGAGGCGGTAGAGCTGGCCAAGGCTTACGACGAGGAAAAGGCACCGTCCTTCATCAACGGCATCCTGGGGCGGTTCGTCCGCGACCGGGAGGCGGCCCAAAAGGCCGCGGAAGAGACGGCGGGGCAGGCATGAGGACCCTCGGCGTCGACACCAGCAACTATACCACGTCCGCCGCCGTGTTCGACGCGGCGGCGGACCGGATGGAAAGCCGGGGCATCCTGCTGAAGGTGGGCGCCGGCGAACGGGGACTGCGTCAAAGCGACGCAGTCTTTGCGCATACCAAAAATCTGCCGCAGGTCTTCGACGGGCTGATCCCGCCCGGTCTGCGGCTCGACGCGGTGGGCGTCTCCGACGCCCCGCGGGAGGCGGAGGGTTCGTATATGCCCTGTTTCCTCTCCGGCGTCGCGGCGGCGTCCGCGGCGGCTGCTGCCGCCGGCGCGCCGCTGTTCCGCTTTTCCCATCAGCAGGGCCACGTGGCCGCGGCGGCCTGGTCGGCTGGGCGGAGCGATCTGCTGGACGCCCCGTTCCTGGCCTGGCATCTGTCCGGCGGCACTACCGAGCTGCTGCTGTGCGTGCCGGACCGGGACCGGATCGTCTCCTGCCGCCGCGTGGGCGGCAGCACGGACCTGTCCGCCGGACAGGCCGTGGACCGCACGGGCGTCCGCCTGGGGATCGGTTTTCCCTGCGGGCGCGAGCTGGACCGGCTGGCCATAGCCTGCGCCGAGCCGCCCG
>JAEERN010000033.1 GCA_016285815.1 Clostridiales bacterium | reverse complement strand
CGTCCGCCGACAGGATCACCGGCATCCCGCCCGTCGCCGGAACGGCGGCGACGCCGAACACCTGCGTCGCCAGCGCGAAGTATCCCATCCCGACGCTTCCCACCAGATTGGACAGCGGCACCTTGAACAGGAACCCCAACACGCGGCAGGCGACGTTGGACAGGGCCAGCAGCGGGACGCTCCCGCCCCGCCGGGCGGCGTTTTTCCCCTTCACAAAGCACCTCCCGCGCCACGGAACTCACGTTACCATATCTATGGCGCGGGGTGCGGTTTATGCGGTTTTTTCAGCTTCGGAACAGCTTCGGCGCGGCATAGGCGAAGAACTCGGCCCGCACGCGCTCCCAGTCCAGGGTCTTCAGATCGCCCTGCTCATAGAGGATCCGGCCGTTCACCATGGTCATCTCCACGTCCTTTCCCACGGCCGCGTACACCGCCGTGGAATAGGGCTCGTGGTTGGGCGTCAGCGACGCGGTCCGCGTGTTGACCAGGATCAGGTCCGCGTCGTACCCCTCGCGGATCAGGCCGCAGGTCTCCCGCCCCTGGCTCCGGGCGCCGTTGACGGCGGCCATGGCCGCCGCCGTCGGCGCGGGCAGGACCGTCGGGTCCAGCTCCGCGCCCTTGGCCAGCAGCGCCGCCGTCTTCATCTCGCCGAACATGTCCAGACTGTTGTTGCTGGCGGCGCCGTCCGTTCCCAGACAGACGTTGATCCCGGCCTCGAGCATCCGCTTCACCGGGGCGATCCCGCTTCCCAGCTTCAGGTTGGAGCAGGGACAGTGACAGACCGACGTGCCCGTTCGGGCCAGGATCGCCAGATCCTCCGGCGAGCACCAGACGCCGTGGGCCGCGACCGTCCGCGGGCCCAGCAGCCCGGCCTTCTCGAACAGGGCTGTCGGCGTCTCGCCGTATTTTTCCAGACAGCGCTCCTGCTCGCCCTTGGTCTCGGACAGGTGGAACGTGATCCCGGCGCCGCGGGCGTTGGCCTCGTCGGCCACGGCCTCCCAGACCGCCGGGACGGAGGTGTACTCCGCGTGGACGGCGAAGTCCACGCGGATCCGGCCGCCGTCATAGCCGTTCCACTGATCATAGAGAGCGACGTTCTCCCGCAGGCGCGCGTCCGTGGCCCGGTCGAAGTCCGGTCCGCCCACCGTCCCGCGGGAGATGTTGGCCTTCAGGCCCGTCTCCGCCGCGGTCCGGGCGATCTCGTCGCAGAAAAAGTACTGGTCGGAAAAGGACACCGTCCCGCTGCGGATCATCTCCGCCGCGGCGATCTCGGCGCAGACCCTGGCCGCGCGGGCGTCCAGCCGGTCCTCCACCGGAAAGATGAACTCGCTGAGCCAGCGCGACAGAGGCACGTCGTCGGCGTATCCCCGCATGGCGGTCATGGGCACGTGGGTGTGGGCGTTGACAAGTCCCGGCATCAGCACGCGTCCCCGCCCGGGGACCACGCGCTGGATCACGCCGCCGCTCTCGGGCATCTCCGTCCCGACGTAGGCGATGACGCCGCCGCTGACCACGACGTTGGCGTTGTAGAGCACGCCGCCGTCTCCGGTCAGCACGTCGATGTTCTTGAACAGGATACTGCGGGCCGTCCGGCCCCGATCCTCCGCGCTCACAGCTCTCTGCCGCAGGAGGGGCAGTACCGGGAGGCCGCCGAGCACTTCTTGCCGCAGCCGGGACAAACGGTCCTGCCCGCGGCCCAGCGGGCCTTCATGGTCTCCAGCTCGTCCTGGACCGCGTCCAGCTCGAACAGCAGGTCGTCCAGCTCTTCCTGCCGGGCGCTGCCGCCCCGGTGGGCCTCGAACACTATGGTCCCCACCTTTTTGCGCAGCTCCGCGCTGCGTCCGCGCAGCTCGAAGATGCGATAGCGGATCTTGGCCCGGTCGATGACCTCGCCGGTCTTTTCGCCGGCGCTGTCCGCCAGCCGCGCCGCGGCCTTGCCCGCGTCGCTGGCCGCCTGTTTTGCCTTTTCCATCAGTTCGTCGGTGTCAAATCTCATCGTTTTCATTCCTTTCGATCGTTTCGCCGGACTTCGTCCGGCCGTCGAACAGTCCGGCCAGTCCGGTCTTCTTTTTCAGGATCTCCCCGATGGCGGCGCAATAGTCCGCCGGATACTTGGGGTTGGTCAGCCGTTCGATGCGGCCGGTGCCGTCTCCCGACAGCTTGGTCACCGCTCCCGCGCCCGCCGCAAGGACCGGCAGAAGCTCCTCCATCATGTATACGTTGTAGCGGCAGATCTTTTCCTCCTTGGCCCAGCCCACGTTCTCGAAGCTGCCGCCCGAGTACTTCTGGCGATAGAGGTAATAGGGCGCGTATCCCGCCTCGGACAGCATGCGGTGGGCCGTAGACAGCATGTCGGCGATCAGCTGCGGCGAAAGCTGGGCCTGGTGCCGCTCGGCGAAGGACGAGCCCTTTTTCAGCGCCAGCGTGTGGACCGTGACGTTCTCCGGCCCCAGCTCCAGCGTGCGGGACACGCTCTGGGCGAAGCCCGCCGCCGTGTCGCCGGGCAGACCGGCGATGAGGTCCATGTTGATCTCCATCCCGCCCGTCGCGCGGACGGCGCGGAACGCATCGTAGACCGATTCGGCGCTGTGGCTGCGGCCGATGGCCGCCAGCACGCGGTTGGAAAAGCTCTGGGGGTTGACGCTGACGCGGGTGGCGCCGCCCTCCGCGACGGCGCGCAGCTTGTCCTCGGTCAGGCTGTCCGGCCGCCCGGCCTCGACGGTGAACTCACACCCCGGAGCCAGCGCGAAGTCCCCCCGGATCTCCGCCATCAGCGCGGAGAGCTGGGGCGCGGACAGGAACGTCGGCGTTCCGCCGCCGATGTAGACCGCCCGGATCCGGGCGCCGGCCGCCGCCGCCCCGGCGCCCATGGCCGCCAGCTCGCGGCGCAGCGCGTCCAGATAGGCGACCACCGCCTCGGCATCCGCCGAGGGCGCGGTCTTGCTGATGAAGGAACAGTAGGCGCATCGCGTGGGACAGAACGGGATGCCGACGTAAAGCGCCGCGTCCCGCGGGTCCAGCTCCCGCGACAGCGTTTCGGCGCACACCGCCGCCGACACGGCCAGACGCGCCTTGTCGTCCCGCACGTAGTACCCGCGGCGCAGGCGCTTTTCCGCCTCCTCCGGCGTCATGCCCGCCTGCATCAGGCGGCGGGCCAACTTGGCCGGACGGACGCCGGAAAGCGCGCCCCAGGCCGGTTTTTCCCCGGTCAGCGCGGCATAGGCCTTGTAGACCGACCGGCGCACCGCGTGGCGGGCCAGCGCCTCCGGCTCACGCTCCTCGGCGCTGTCGCCCAGGTTCTCCCGGCAGATCTCCGTCACGGTCTGTCCGTCCAGACAGAGGGTGAACGCCGCGGTGACGCCGCGCTTGGTGTAAGTCAGCCGGGAGATCCCGTAATCTCCGGTCCGGTCGAAGGGCCTGGGCGCGTCCGCCGCGGCCCGCGGCCCGCGGCCCGGGAAAAGAGCCAGCGCCGTCTGCTCCACGTCATAGGCGAAAGGGTTCCCGTCCAGATAGATCTTCAAGGTCTCTCACTCCCTGCGGCCCCGGGCCGCCCACTCGATAAAGTCCCGGTTGTGCTCTTTTTCATAGAACAGCGACGTGGGTCCGCCGTGGCCCGGATAGACCAGATAGTCCTTTTCCAGGTCCATCAGCCGCGCCAGAGAGCGGCGCAGGGCGGCCGGGTCGCTGGTGGGAAAGTCCGACCGGCCGATGCCGTCGGCGAACAGCGTGTCGCCGGAAAACAGAACGTTCCCGATGAACAGGCACATGGAGCCCGGCGAATGGCCCGGCGTGTGGACGAACAGCATCTCCGCCCCGCCCACCAGCGTCTTCTCGCCGCCCTTGAGCAGGATGTCCGGCCGGGACATGCGGAAGGGCTCGCGCATGATGGAGTTGTACAGCGCGGCGTGGCTGTCGGAGAGACAGACCGCGTCGGCCCGGTGGACCACGATGCGGGCGCCCGTCGCCTCTTTGACCTGCTGCACGCCGAGGATGTGGTCGTAGTGCCCGTGGGTCAGGAAGATGTTCTTCACCCGAAAGTCGTTCTCCCGCAAAAAGCCGAGGATCTTTTCCGCCTCGCCGCCGGGGTCGATCACCGAGGCCTCGCAGGTGGCGCGGTCGTAGACGACGTAACAGTTGGTGGCGTTCGCGCCGACGGGGATCGTTTTGATATCCATGTTGCCAAAACCGCCTTTCCGTATGGCTCCGGGGCCTTTCGCCCGGGATGGCTGCGGCTGCCGCCCGTCCCTCTTCCTCAGCGGCGGACGGGCGCGTTCGCCGTGTCGATCCAAAGGGTCACCGGCCCGTCGTTGACCAGCGACAGGGCCATGTCCGCGCCGAAGCGCCCCGTCTCCGTCGGGACGCCTGCGGCGATCAGGGCCTCGACGAACCGCCGGACCAGCGGTTCGGCCCGCTCGGGCCGCTCGGCCCCGTCGAACGAGGGGCGGCGCCCGTGGACGCAGTCCGCGCAGAGCGTGAAGTTCGAGACCACCAGCGCCCCGCCGGCCACGTCCTTCACCGACAGGTTCATCCTGCCCGCCGGATCCTCAAAGATCCGCAGTCCGGCGCACTTTGCGGCCAGCCAGTCCGCGTCGGCCTCCGCATCTCCCGCGGCGACTCCCAGCAGGATGACCAGTCCCCGGCCGATGCGGCCGGTCTCGGTCCCGCCGGCCGTGACGTCTGCGCGCGCGGCGCGCTGGATCACCGCTCTCACGCCTCCGCCCCCTTGCCGGCGGCGGCCGGAGCGGCCTCCCGCTCCATGCCGCTGCGCACCACGTCGACCACGCCGCGCACGCCGTGGACCCGGCCGCAGACCGCCTCGAGATGGCGGCGGTCGTTGACCGAGATGTCCAGCTGGAGAACGATCTCGCCCCCGCCGTTCTTCTTCGTCTGGATGCCGTGGATCGGGATGTGCTGGTTGGCCAGCACCGCCGTGATGTCCGCGATCAGCGTGACGCGGTCCCGCGCCGTGATCTCGATGGAGGCCGCGAAGCTGCCCTCGGTCACGTCCGCCCAGCACACGCCGACGAACCGGTCCCGGTTCTCCGCCATGCCGCTGACGTTGGCGCACCCGGCCCGGTGCACCGAGACGCCGTAGCCGCGCGTGACGAAGCCGACAATCTCGTCCCCTGGCACCGGGGTGCAGCAGCGGGCGAACTTGACGAGACAGTCCGCCGCGCCCTCGACGATGACGCCGCTCTCCGACCGGCGCACCACGGGCACCGTCGCCACCTGGTCGCTGCTCTCCGGCTGCTCCGGCTTGACCGGCCGGCCCAGCTCTTCCCGGATGCGGTTGGCCGCCCGCTGGACGGCCAGCCCGCCGTACCCGATGCCGGCCAGCATGTCCTCCACGGTGTTGAAGGACAGCCGCCTGCAGGCCGCCAGCATCCCCTCGGTCTTCTCCGCGTCGGCCAGCAGGATCCCGTTCTTCTTCAGCTCGGCGTCCAGCGCCTCGCGGCCCTGGACGATGTTCTCCTCCCGCCGCTCCTTCTTGTACCACTGTTTGATCTTGGTCCGCGCCTCGCTGGTGCGGACGATGTTGATCCAGTCCCGGCCCGGTCCGCGGGAGACCTTGGACGTCAGGATCTCGACGATGTCGCCGTTGTTCAGCACCGTATCGATGGGCACGATGCGGTTGTTGACCTTGGCCCCCACCATGCGGTTGCCGACGCCGGAGTGGATGGCATAGGCGAAGTCGATGGTCGTCGCCCCGGCGGGCAGGTTGATCACGTCGCCCTTGGGGGTGAAGACGTACACCTCGTCGGTGAACATATCCGTCTTGAAGTTCGAGATGAAGTCCTCGGCGTCGCTGTCCTGCTGGGTCTCCAGCATGCTGCGGATCCAGCCCAGCTTTTTCTCATAGTCCTCGCCGACGTCCACGCCGCCCTCTTTGTACTTCCAGTGGGCGGCGACGCCGTACTCGGCGACGTGGTGCATCTCCCAGGTCCGGATCTGGACCTCGAAGGGCGTGCCTTCCCGGCCGATCAGCGTCGTGTGCAGCGACTGGTACAGGTTGGGCTTGGGCGTGCTGATATAGTCCTTGAAGCGCCGGGGCATGGGCTTGTACAGGTCATGGATCACCCCCAGCACGTTGTAGCACTCTTCCTTGGTGTCCACGATGACCCGGATGGCGTAGAGGTCGTAGATCTCGTCGATGGTCTTGTTCTGCATGAACATCTTGCGATAGATGCTGTAAAGGGATTTGACACGCCCCTCGATGCTCAGGTTCTTGATGTTCAGACCGCTCAGCTTCTCCGCCATGTTCTCCTTGACCCGGGCGATAAACTCGCTGCGGAACTCCGCGGTGTTCTCCAGGGCGGAGACGATCTCGTCGTAGCCGATGGGATCCAGATAGCGAAGCGAGCGGTCCTCCAGCTCGGTCTTGATGGTCGTGATGCCGAGCCGGTGCGCGATGGGGCTGTAGACGTCCATGGTCTCCAGCGCGATGAGCCGCCGCTTGGCGTCGGACTTGGCGTCCAGCGTCCGGATGTTGTGAAGCCGGTCCGCCAGCTTGACCAGGATGACGCGGATGTCCTTGGACATGGCCATCAGCATCTTCCGCAGGTTTTCGACCTCCTGCTCCTCTTTGCTGCTGTAGGGGATCCGTTCCAGCTTGGTCAGGCCGTCCACGATCTCGGCCACGGTCTCTCCGAACCGGTCCACGATGTCCCGGATCGTCACCGACGTGTCCTCCACGGTGTCGTGCAGCAGCGCCGCCACCACCGAGTCCTCGTCCAGCGCCATGTCCGCCACGATCTCGGCCACGGCCAGCGCATGGGTCACATAGGGCTCGCCGCTCTGGCGGAACTGATCCTTGTGCGCCTCCGCCGCAAAGGCATAAGCCTCGGCGATGCGCGCGTTTTCCCCGCCCTCCGGCGCGTATTTCGCGGCCAGCTCCCGGGCACGCTGTTCCAGTGTCATACGGATCTCTCAGCTCCTTTGAAAGGCCTTGAATACGGCCGTCTCCCAAAGCGCGGCCTTTTCCCCGCCGCGGTCCGGCAGGGCGACGTCCGCCGTCTCGCCGAACGCCAGCCGCCGGCAGTCCGGCCCGGTCACGAGCCCCGCCTCGGCAAAGGCCTCCAGCGCAGCCAGCACCGTCAGACTGTCCATCTCCCG
>JAEERN010000222.1 GCA_016285815.1 Clostridiales bacterium | reverse complement strand
CGGCCGCCGAGGCGGACGCGGCGCTGTCGCTGCGCCCCGTGCTGGAGGAAAAGCTGGCGCAGAACGGCCTGACCCGCCTCTACCGCGACGTCGAGCTGCCGCTGGCGGAGGTGCTGGCCGCCATGGAGACCGAGGGCTTCCTGCTCGATCGGGAGGGCCTGCGGGGCTTCGGGGACGAGCTGGACGCCCGGATCGCCCAAAGCGCGGCCGAGGTCTACCGTCTGGCGGGCCACGAGTTCAACATCAGCTCGCCCAGGCAGCTGGGCACGGTCCTGTTCGACGAGCTTCAGCTCCGCCACGGCAAAAAGACCAAGACCGGCTGGTCCACCAACGCCGACGTGCTGAAAAAGCTGGACGGCGAGCCCATCGTCGCCGCCGTGCTGGCCTACCGGGGCTATGCCAAGCTGAAGTCCACCTACGTGGACGGTCTGCTGCGGGCCGTGGGACCCGACGGGCGGGTCCACACCACCTTCAGCCAGCTGGGCGCGGTGACGGGACGGCTCAGCTCCTCCGAGCCGAACCTGCAGAACATCCCCGTCCGCTCGGAGCCGGGCAGCCGCATGCGCGAGTTCTTCATCGCGCCACCGGGCCGCGTGCTGATCGACGCGGACTATTCCCAGATCGAGCTCCGCGTCCTGGCCCACGTCGCCGGGGACGAGGCCATGATCCGGGACTTTTCCGCCGGCGCGGACATCCACCGCGCCACGGCGGCCCAGGTCTTCGGCGTCCCGCCGGAGGAGGTCACGCCGCGCCAGCGCTCCTTCTCCAAGGCGGTCAACTTCGGCATCGTCTACGGGATCTCGGACTTTTCGCTGGCCGACGATCTCGGGATCCCCCGGAAGGACGCCCGGGAGATGATCGACCGCTATCTGGAGCACTACGCCGGCGTTCGCCGCTATATGACGGACGTAGTGGCCGCCGCCCGGGAGTCGGGCTTCGTCACCACGCTGTTCGGCCGGCGGCGCGCTCTGCCGGATCTTCGCTCTTCCAACTTCAATATCCGCTCCGCGGCGGAGCGCATGGCCATGAACGCCCCCATCCAGGGCACCGCGGCGGACGTCATCAAGCTCGCCATGGTGGCCGTCTTCCGCCGCCTGCGCCAGACCCACCCCGACGCGCGCCTGATTCTCCAGGTCCACGACGAGCTTCTGGTGGAGTGTCCCGAGGCCGAGGCCGAGGACGTCCGCCTGCTGCTGGAAGAGGAGATGCGCGGGGTCGCCCGCCTGTCGGTGGAGCTGGCCGCGGACGCAGGCGTGGGCCGCAGCTGGGCCGAGGCCAAACACTGATGGCCGCCGCGGGACCCCGGATCGTCCTGTCGCGGATGACGGCCTACCGCGTTCCGGACGCGGCGGCGCTGGAGCAAAAGTGCTTTTCCCGGCCGTGGAGCGCCGCGGCCCTGCGGGAAGAGCTCAACTCGCCCCACGCGCGCTTCGCGGCGGTCACCGTGGACGGCGCCTTCGCCGGATACGCCGGCTGGCTGACGCTCTCCGGCGAGGCGGAGCTGCTGCGCATCGCCGTGGACCCCGCCTTCCGCCGGCAGGGACTGCGCGACGCGCTGCTGGCCGCCGTGCTGGCCGGCGCCCGGGAGGCGGGCGCCGGGACCGTCTTTCTGGAGGTGCGCGAGTCCAACGCCCCGGCCGTCGCCCTGTACCGGAAGCACGGGTTCCGGCCCGTCGGCCGCCGCCCGGACTATTACGACGCCCCCGTCGAGGCGGCGCTCCTGTTTTCGGCCGATCTGACCGCCCCTGCCCGCCCGGACGGCCCCATCACACCATCAGAACGGGGATAGAACCGATATGCTGATCCTCTCCATCGAAACCTCCTGCGACGAGACCGCCGCCGCCGTCACGCGGGACGGCCGGACGGTCCTGTCCAGTTCCGTCTACTCCCAGATCGCCACCCACGCGGAATACGGCGGCGTGGTCCCCGAGATCGCCTCGCGGCGGCACGTGGAAAAGCTCTGCGCCGTGGCCGACAGCGCCGTGGCGCAGGCGGGCGTCGCCAAGTCCGAGCTGGACGCCGTGGCGGTGACGGCGGCGCCCGGCCTCATCGGCGCGCTGCTGACGGGGCTCTCCTTCGCCAAGGGCGCCGCGCTGGCGCTGGACGTGCCGCTGATCCCGGTGCACCACATCAAGGGGCACATCGCCGCCAACTACATCGCCTTTCCCGAGCTGACGCCGCCGTTCCTGGCCGTGGTGATCTCCGGCGGGAACACCCTGTTCTGCGACGTGCGGGATTACGACGACGTGCGCGTGCTGGGCGGCACCCGGGACGACGCCGCCGGCGAGGCCTTCGACAAGACCGCCCGCGTGCTGGGGTACCCCTACCCCGGCGGACGGGAACTGGACGAGCTGGCCCGCACCGCTCCGGCCGGCGTCCCGTCGATCCCCCTGCCCCGGCCCGCGTTCCCGGACGCGCCGCTGGACTGCTCCTTCTCCGGCCTGAAGACCGCCGTGGTCAATCTGGTCCACACGGCCGCCCAAAAGGGCGAGCCGGTCGACGCCCCCGTCCTGGCCCGCTCCATCTGCGAGGCCGTGACCGACGTGCTGACCGCCCGCGCCGGGATCGCGCTGGACCTGACCGGGTACGGCAAGCTGGCGCTGGCCGGCGGCGTGGCCGCCAACTCCTTCGTCCGGGACGGCATGCGCGCCATGGCCGCCGCCCGGGGCGCGGCGCTGTTCGTCCCGCCCCCGTCGCTCTGCGGCGACAACGCCGCCATGATCGGCTGCGCCGGATATTACGCCTTTCTCGCCGGGGTCCGCGCCTCCGCCGGGCAGAACGCATACGCCACCATGTCCCCGGAAGAGCGGTTCTGAGCCGGTCCCGACAAGCGAAAGTACGCTTTGTAATCGACCCTTTTCGCCGGATCCCGCCAAAAAACGACCGCCCCGCGCGATCCCGAACTTTTGTGGAAAAAATTGTGGAAACGGTGGATACGAATCGTAGAATCCCTTCCCTCTTGACATTGCATAAGTATCGGAGTAGAATAATAATATACATTTTCGTCTTTCGGAGGCACTCATGTCATTCGCTGCCGACCACTTTGAACGCATCATCGAAGAACAGCTCGCCCGCATCCGCCGCATGAAGGCCGAGGGCGATTTCGTGGATTACAGCGCGCTGGACCCCCTCGTCATCGGCATCTGCGGCGGCGACGGGATCGGCCCGGCCATCACGGCCCAGGGCCGCCGGGTGCTGGAGCACCTGCTGGCCGACCGCGTCGCCGCGGGCCGCGTCCGCTTTGAAAACATCGACGGGCTCACCATCGAGCACCGCGCCGAGACCGGAAAGGCCATCCCGGACGACGTGATGGAGCAGCTCAAGGCGTGCCACGTCATCCTCAAGGGCCCCACCACCACGCCCAAGGCGGGCGACCCGTGGCCCAATCTGGAGAGCGCCAACGTCGCCATGCGCCGCGAGCTGGACCTGTTCGCCAACGTGCGGCCGGTCAAGGTCCCCGAGGCGGGGATCGACTGGATCTTCTTCCGCGAGAACACCGAGGGGTCCTACGCCGTGGGCAGCAAGGGCCTGAAGGTGGACGACGATCTCTCCATCGACTTCTGTGTCACCACCACCCAGGGCACGGACCGCATCATCGAGCTGGCCTTCGACTATGCCGTCAAGACCGGCCGGACCCGGGTGGACTGCGTCACCAAGGCCAACATCATCAAGGCCACGGACGGCAAATTCCTCGACCGGTTCAACGCCATCGCCGCCCGGTATCCCGACATCGAACACGACAGCTGGTTCGTGGACATCATGAGCGCCAAGCTCATCGACGAAAAGCGCCGCCGCGACTTCAGCGTCATCGTCCTGCCCAACCTGTACGGCGACATCCTCACCGACGAGGCCGCCGAGATCCAGGGCGGCGTCGGCACCGCGGGCAGCGCCAACATCGGCAAGCGCTGGGCCATGTTCGAGGCCATCCACGGCTCTGCGCCGCGCATGGTGGAAGAGGGCCGCGCCGCCTATGCCGACCCCAGCTCGGTGCTGCGCGCCTGCGTGCTGCTGCTGGAGCACATCGGCTTCG
>JAEERN010000221.1 GCA_016285815.1 Clostridiales bacterium | reverse complement strand
GCAGAGCCGGTCCAGCTCGGCGGCCGGAGCGATGCCCAGCTCGCCGTCCGGGCGCAGCCACAGCTCCCGCGGCAGGGAGAACACGCCGCTCCAGCCGAAGCGGGCAAAGCTGTCCCGCGGGTTGTCCAGCAGCCAGGCCCACATGATCTGACGGCCGCGGCCGTCCACCAGCGCCTCGGGGGCGAAAAAGGTATTGTCGACCCAGCTCATGCGGCCGTGGCGCTCGGGGAAAAAGCGATCGCCCCGCTGTTCGCCGATATAGTACTGGGCGCCCTTGTTGTGGGCGATGAACAGCTGAAGCTGTTTGCCGCTCGGCGCGCCGCCTGCGCGGGAGAGCGGCAGCGGCAGGAACGACGGACACATGTCGTCCTCGGTCTCGTCGGTCCAGGTGTTGTCCGTCCGCCGCTGGTAAAAGCGCCCCTCATAGCGCCAGGTCTTCAGATCCGTCGACGTGAACAGCTCGGTCCAGTCGCCCCGGTACGCCGGATCGTCCTTTCCCCAGCGGGTGTGGATCTCCGGCATCCGGCCTGCCTGCAGATAATAGACGCCGTCCTTTTTCCAGATGTTGCTGGGGTCGGCACAGCCCACCAGACGGCCGTCGATCCGCGTGACGCCCCACTGCTCGTCGCCGCACTCCACGGCCAGCGGCTCGATCCGCGTCCACTCGTCGTAGGGCGGCCGCGCACAGGCCAGCGCGATGCCGCCGCGGTCCGTCCCGTCCCGGGACGGGAACTTCCAAAAGGTCAGATAGGCCGTCCCGTCGTCGTCCACGAAGGCGCCGCCGCTGAAGCACCCCTCGTCCCCGCGGAACGCGCCGATCGCGTCGGGATGGGCGCGCCAGTGCAGCAGGTCGTGCGAAGAGATATGGCCCCAGTGGAAGGCACCGGTAGAGCGGCGGCGGTACAGATACATCAGGTGATAGCGCCCGTCGGCGTAAAACGCGCCGTTGGGATCCCCCGGCTCGCCGTCGTCGTCGGGGATGGCGAAGTGATAGCCCGGCCGGGTCCGGTCCGCCAGCAGCATTTCCCGGTACGCGCGCACGCGTTCGATGGTTTCGATCATGGTCGGATCCATTTTCCCAAAAGACCCCCTCGCATCAGTCTGTGTCCCTGGGCCTATTATAACAGGTTTCGCCGCCCGGCGCAAGCGTTTTTCCCCGTTGACAGGGCCGGAAAAAGCGGCTATAATAGTCTCATATGGTACCCAGAGAAAAACCGCGGCGGCAGAGGTCCTTTCCCCTTCTGCCGCCGCCTTTCCGGGAGGCTTCTTCGTCATGACGCTGAAAGAGCTGCCTTTGGGGCAGAGCGCGGTGGTCGACGCCGTCGGCGGTTCCGGCCCTCTGCGCCAGCACTTCCTCGATATGGGCATCCTGCCCGGCACGGAGGTGACGCTGATCAAATACGCGCCCATGGGCGACCCCATGGAGCTTCGCCTGCACGGCTATGAGCTGACGCTGCGGCTGGCCGACGCGGAGCAGATCACGGTGATCCCCGCCGGCGCCCCGCTCCCGCGGGAGGACGGCGCGCCCGCGCCCCGGATCCGGGCCGACGCGCACCATCCCGGCCTCGGCGAGGGCGGGAAGTACCACGTCAAGACCGGCGAGGATCCCGTTCCCGCCGGGACCACGCTGACCTTCGCGCTGGCCGGGAACCAGAACTGCGGCAAGACGACGCTGTTCAACCAGCTCACCGGCTCGAACCAGCACGTGGGGAACTTCCCCGGCGTCACCGTGGACCGCAAGAGCGGCGCCATCCGGAACCACCCCGAAACGCAGATCACCGACCTGCCGGGCATCTATTCGCTGTCGCCCTATTCCAGCGAGGAGATCGTCTCGCGGCAGTTCATCCTGAGCGAAAGGCCCTCGTGCATCATCAACATCGTCGACGCGACAAACATTGAGCGCAACCTCTATCTGACGCTCCAGCTCATGGAGCTCGAGGTCCCCATGGTGCTGGCCCTGAACATGATGGACGAGGTCCGCGGCAACGGCGGCTCGATCCGGATCAACGAGATGGAAGAGCTGCTGGGCATCCCCGTGGTCCCCATCTCCGCGTCGAAGAACGAGGGCGTGGCCGAGCTGGTCGAGCACGCCGTCCACGTGGCCCGCTACCGCGAGCGGCCGGGCCGGACGGACTTCTGCGACAAAAACGCCAACGGCGGCGCGGTCCACCGCTGTATCCACGGCATCATGCACCTGATCGAGGACCACGCGCTGGCGGCCGGCATCCCGCTCCGCTTCGCCGCGGCCAAGCTGATCGAGGGCGACGCACTGGTGACCGAGGCCCTCGGCCTCTCCGCCAACGAGCAGGACGCCGTCGAGCACATCATCGTCCAGATGGAGGCCGAGCGCGGCCTCGACCGCGCCGCGGCCATGGCGGACATGCGCTTCTCCTTTATCCGCGGCCTGTGCGGCCGGACCGTCGTCCGCCCCCGCGAGAGCCGCGAGCATGCCCGCAGCCAGCGGATCGACCGCCTTCTGACGGGCAAATACACCGCCATTCCCTTCTTTATCCTGATCATGGGTCTGGTGTTCTGGCTGACCTTCGGCGTCATCGGCGCGGGCCTTCAGAACCTGCTGGAGCGCGGGATCGACGCGCTGACCGGAGTCGTGGAGACCGGCCTCGCGTCGGCGGGCGTCAACCCGACGCTGCAGTCGCTGATCGTGAAGGGCATCTTCCAGGGAGTCGGCAGCGTGCTGAGCTTCATCCCGCTGATCCTGGTGCTGTTCTTCTTTCTCTCGCTGCTGGAGGACAGCGGCTATATGGCGCGGGTGGCCTTCGTCATGGACAAGCTGCTGCGCCGCATCGGCCTCTCCGGCCGCAGCATCGTGCCCATGCTCATCGGCTTCGGCTGTACGGTGCCCGGCGTCATGGCCAGCCGGACGCTCCCCTCGGAGCGGGACCGGAAGATGACCATCCTGCTCACGCCGTTCATGAGCTGCTCGGCCAAGCTTCCCATCTACGGGTTCTTCACGGCGCTGTTCTTCCCCAAGTGGGGCTGGCTCGTCATGATCGGCCTTTATCTGCTGGGCATCGTCATGGCGGTGCTGGCGGCGCTGCTGTCCAAAAACACGCTGTTCCGCGGCAACGCCGTGCCCTTCGTCATGGAGCTGCCCAACTACCGCCTGCCTGGCTTCAAAAACGTGGCCCTGCTGCTCTGGGACAAGGCCAAGGACTTTCTCCAGCGGGCCTTCACAGTCATCTTCGTGGCCACCATCGTCATCTGGTTCCTGCAGACCTTCGACTTCCACTTCAACGCCGTCACCGACTCTCAGGACAGCATCCTGGCCACGCTGGCCGGAGCCGTCGCCCCGGTCTTCCGGCCGCTGGGCTTTGCCGACTGGCGGTTCTCCACGGCCCTCATCGCCGGATTCCTGGCCAAAGAGAGCGTGGTCTCGACCCTTTCGGTGCTATTCGGCGGCGAGGCCGCGCTCCAGGCCGTGCTGACGCCGCTGTCCGCGGCGTCCCTGCTGGTCTTCTGCCTGCTCTACACGCCCTGCGTGGCGGCGGTGGCCTCCATCCGGCGGGAGCTCGGCTTCAGGTGGTCCGCCGGGGTGGTGGTGTTCCAGTGCGCCGTGGCGTGGCTGGCCGGAGCCGCGGTCTTCGGCCTCGGCTCTCTGATCGGAGCGCTCTGACGTGGGCGCGCTGGACTGGATCCTGTTGGGCGCCGTGGCCGCCGCCGCCGCGGCGGCGCTGTTCTTC
>JAEERN010000220.1 GCA_016285815.1 Clostridiales bacterium | reverse complement strand
GCCCTCGCGCTCCAGCGCGGCGGCGGCGTTCAGCACGGCGTCGTGTTCGATCTGGGTCGTGACGATGTGGCGGCCGGCGCGGGCGTTTTTCCGCGCGCCGCCCAGCACGGCCAGATTGTCCCCGAAGGTGCCGCCGGGGGTGAAGACGACCTCGTCCGGACGGCCGCCCAGGGCCTCGGCCAGCGCTGCGCGGGACTCAGCCACCAGCCGCTCGGCGGCGAAGCCCGCGGCGTGGAGCGAGGAGGGGTTGGCGAAGACCGTCTCGGCCGCGCGGGAAAAGGCGGCGAGGGCCTCGGGACAGACCGGCGTCGTGGCGGCGTTGTCGAGATAGGCGGTCCTCACGGCAGCTTGTGCCCCGCGGCGGCGTAGAGCCTGTACCAGTCGGCCCGCGGCATGACCCAGTCGGCCGCGGCGCAGATCTCCCGGATGTGGGCGGGCGAGGTGGTGCCCGCGATGGGCTGGATCCCGGCCGGGTGGCGCAGGATCCACGCAAAGGCGACGGCCGCGGGCGTGAAGCCGGTCTCGGCGGACAGGCGCGAAAGCTCCGCGTTCAGCTCGGGGAACTTTTCGTGGCCGAGGAAGCAGCCCTCGAAGAAGCCGAACTGCAGCGGCGACCAGGCCTGGATGGTGAGGCCGGTGAGACGGGCGTAGTCCAGCAGACCGCCGTCCCGCAGGGTCCCCCGGTCGAGGGTGGTGTTGACGTAGATCCCCTGGTCCACCAGCGAGGCGTTGACCACGCTGAACTGCATCTGGTTCGCGACCAGCCGGTCCGGCATGGCGCGGTTCAGCAGCTCGATCTGCAGGGGCGTGTGGTTGCTGACGCCGAAGCGCCGGACCAGACCGCGGTCCCGAAGCTCGGCGAACACACCGGCCACCTCTTCGGGCTCGCCCAGCGCGTCGTTCCGGTGCAGCAGCAGCACGTCGATATGGTCCAGGCCCAGCCGCTTGAGGCTGGCCTCGACGGCAGAGCGCAGATAGTCGGCGGAAAAGTCGTACATCCCCTTGCGGATGGCGGCCTTGGTCTGGATGCGGACCTTGTCGCGCAGGCCGAGGTCCCGGACCGCCGCGCCCAGCAGCTCTTCGCTGCGGCCGCCGGCGTAGATGTCCGCGGTGTCGAAAAAGTCGACGCCGCTCTCATAGGCGGCCAGGACCAGCTCGTCCACCTCGCGCTGGGTCATCTTGCCCACACGCCAGAGCCCCAGAGAAACGGCGGAGGCCTCGAAGGCGCCGCCGACACGGATGCGTTTCATGTCGCTTTCTCCTTTTTTTCAAAAGATCTCACGCGTTTTCCGCGCGGACGCAGAAGAACTCCAGCGTTTCGCCGTTGGGGCCCTTGACGAAGGCGATGCGGACGGGCAGCGGCCCCTGATCACAGGGGATCGTCGTGTCGTAGGGCGGCTTGTCGGAGACGGCCCCCGCGGACATGGCCGCGGCGTAGGCGCCGTCGGTGTCCGAGGTGCCGATGGCGAGGTGGAAGAACTCTCCCTCCGGCTCGGCGGCGGCCTCGCCCCGGGCGAAGATCTCGATACAGCCGCCGTCGCCGAGGTCCAGCATGCAGACGCGGCCGTCCCCCTCGCCCCAGCTTTTAAAGAGCGTCAGGCCCAGGCCGTGGGTGTAGAACGCCACCGTGCGGTCGAAGTCCGCCGCGCGGAGCGCGATATGGTGGAAGCGCGCTTGGGAAACGATTGGATTCGGCATAGACGATCCCTCCCCGATTTCATTACCGTCATTATACCACAGCTTTTCCCGGAAAGAAAGAGTCGGGTCCGGAAAAAGGCGGAAAAACCGCCCCGCCGGGGCGTTCCCGGCGGGGCGGAGGGACGCGTTGGGACGGAAGGCGCGGGTCAGCGCTCGATCCGGAAGCCGTAGACGGCGCGGCAGGGCATTTTGTCCGGGTCATAGGCGCCGAAGGTCAGCCGCAGCCGGCCGCCGTCGTCGGACAGAGAGACGGGAAAGTCCGGCGCGCCCAGCAGGCTGACGCGGAGGCCTTCGCCGTACGGGACGTCCAGCGTCGCGCCGCCGAAGGGGAAGCGCGTCAGCCAGGCGTAGACCGTGTCGCCGACGCGGGTATAGCGCAGGTCGCCCTCCTGGACGACGCGGTATTTGCGGCTGCCGTAGACGCCCTCGCCGTTGACGGCGAGCCAGGCGCCCAGCTGGCGCAGACGCTCCTGCATGATGACGGGGATGCGCCCGTCCGGCGTCGGACCCACGTTCAGCAGCAGATTGCTCCCGCGGGAGATCAGGTCGACGAACAGCTTGATCAGCGCGTCCTCGGACAGATAGTGCTCGGGCCGCTCAAAGCGGTTCCAGCCGAACGAGGCGCCGATGCCGCGGCACTCTTCCGAGACGCGGTCGATGGCGGTCACCTCGTTGCCGCCGTCGATGAGGCCGTACTCGGTGGTCAGGTTGCCGCCCAGACGGCCGCGGGTCTCTTTGCCCCAGCGGTCGTTGGGAACGATGAAGTCCCGCACCGGGCTCTCGTTGTAGAGCCAGGTGAGGAAGTCCGTCGAATGCCAGACGCTGCTCTCGTGGTCCCACTCGCCGTCGGTGAACAGCGTGGAGGGCTCGTATTTGGTGACCAGCTCCTTGAGCATGGGGATCAGGTGCTCCAGCGCATAGCGCTCGGGGTCCTGCAGGTACAGGGGGTTGTACCACTCGTAGATCGAATGATAGACGCCGAAGCGCACGCTGCTGCGGTCGCAGGCGGCCTTCAGCTCGGCGCAGAAGTCCCGGTGGGGGCCCACGTCGACGCTGTTCCAGTTCCAGGCGTAGTCGGTCTGATAGAGACAGAAGCCGTCGTGGTGCTTGGAGACCAGATTGATGTACTTCGCGCCGGCGTCGCGGAAGAGCTGCGCCCACTCGTCGGCATCGAAGTGGCGGGCGGTGAACCGGGGGACGAAGTCCTCATAGCGGAAATCCTCGCCGTAGTACTTCTTGTGGAACGCCTGATACAGCTTCTGGTGCTCGGTGGGCTGGTGCTCGGGCGAGGGGGCGCACCGCAGGGCATAGCCGTACCACTCGGCGTAGTCGCCGATGGGGGCGTAAGCCGGGACGGAGTAGAGGCCCCAGTGGATGAAGATGCCGAGCTTGGCGTCTTCGAACCAGCCGGGAACGGGGCGGGAGTTCAGGGACTGCCAGTTGTTTTCGTAACGCATATGGAGGTTCCTTTCGGGATGGTTTGATCGGGCAAAACGGGGGAAGGACGCTTATCCGCGCAGGTCGCCGTTGTGGGCCACCAGCGACGCGCTTTTGACGCCGGGCAGCGCCAGCACGTCGGCCAGCAGGGCGGCCTCGTCGCGGGTGCGGAGCTCGACGATGAGCTCGGTCCCGGCCTCGCTGACGGCG
>JAEERN010000219.1 GCA_016285815.1 Clostridiales bacterium | reverse complement strand
GGGCCCGCCGCCGATCACGGCCACGTCGAGATCGAATCCGTTCATCTGCGAGACTCCCTTCGGACAAGCGGCGCCCGGGGCGCCGCGGAGATCCGCCCTGCGCGGGGCGGTCAGAGAAGGACCTTTACCTTTCGGACGAGGATCGACTTCGCGGTGCCGCCGTCCGGGGTCGGTTCGTGGAAGCGGGAATAGGCCAGCAGCGCCGTGACGTCGTCCAGCGGCAGCAGAGCCGTATAGCAGCACGAGTCGTCCGGCGCCAGACCGAGGTCTACGGGGGCTTCCCACGTCAGACCGGACGGGTCGTCGGTGGCTCGGAGGAAAAGGCCGGGCCGGCCGTATCCGGCCAGAGAGATGCCGCAGCCCAGCGGGCAGAGCTGAGGGAAAACGCCGACCCGGTCGAAGACCGCCGGGCGGGACCAGCTGCGGCAGCCGTCCGTCGAGCGGACGAGATAGCTGGGACAGCCGCCGCCCGTCCGCATCAGCATCACGTGGGAGCCGTCAGGCATCCGGGCGAGACAGGGCTCGCAGAAGCCCTCAAAGGAGGGCGAGTCCACAAGATGTTCCCGTCCGGTCAACACTTCGGAGACAAAATCCCAAGTCCGCCCGCTGTCGCCGCTGTGGAAGACGTAAACGTTGTAGATCCCGGGCAGCGGGACCTCGCCGGTCACGGCGCTGGCCCCGTAGCAATAGGCGGAGAGATAGAGCCCGCCGCGGCCGTCGGGAAGCAGGTGGGCCAAGGCGCCCACAAGGGTCTCGAAGGGGTATACGATCCGGCGGTCTGGCCGGACGAAGCACATCAGAGGACAATGGGGCCAATTCACCCGCATGGGGAAGGTCGAAAACGTCCCCGTCTTCGGATCGAATTCTTTGGCAAGGGGCGTCCGGGGGTATTCCGGAATCTCGTCGGCGCGGTACAGTTCGAAGCCGCCTTCTGTCGAAGAGACGGCCACGGGCGTGTACGCCTCGATCCAGGGGGCGGGGAAGCTGTTTTTGGCGTCAGGCCGGAAAAACTCCCGCCCGTTGGCCATGGGAAACCCCACCATGCGGTCGGCGTCGGTCCGCGCGCGCCAGGAGCGGCCGCCGTCTTCCGACACTGCGCCGACGGGGAGCCCGAGGGATTCCTCATAGCTTTCGATGTTGTCCGCGCCGATGGCCCAGGTGCAGAGCAAATGGCCCCGGTCCGTCCGGGACAGAGAGGGGAACTGGACGGGGCCCCAGCCGACCTCGTCCCACGGCCGTCCCTGCGCGACGACCACGGGATCGCCCAATTCCAGCGAGAAGTTCCGATATTCACAGTGTTTCATGGCGTTCGTTCCTTTCTTTTGTCAAAGCGATATCGAAGCGGGGAAGGTCCCCGTCCGTCACAGCGCCGGGCTCCGGTCCGGCGCGGCGAACAGTTCCGACCCCGGGCCGCGCAGCGTCAGCTCTTCGGGCTGCAGGCCCAGCTCCTGACGCCAGACGTCCGCGATCCGAGCCAGACAATAGCCGCTCTGGCACCGGCCGGTGGCGGCGCGGGTCCGGTATTTCAGAGCGGTCAGCGTTCGAACGCCCAGCGGGTTGTTCAGCGCGTCTGCGATCTCGCGGCGCGTGACCAGCCGGCAGCGGCAGACGATCTCGCCCCAGGCGGGATCCTCGGCGATGAGCCGCGCACGCGTCTCGTCGTCCAGCTCGCGGAAGCGCGGCGGGAAGCGGTGGATCGGGTCGAAGTACGGATCTTCCGTCAGCGGGATCAGCCGGCCCACCAGCCCGGCCACCCGCCGGGCGATGGGCGCCGAGGCGGTCAGCCCCGGCGACTCGATGCCGATCAGGTCGATGAGGCCGGGCACGGCCTCTTCCGACCGGATGACGAAGTCCCGGAAGCCGCCCTCGCCCGGGGGCGCCTGTTTGGCGCGGATGCCGCAGAACGAGGCGATGGGCCGCCGCCCGGCAAGAGCCGGCAGCAGGCGGACGGCCTCGTCCGCCAGACGCGCCTGGACCGCGGCGGTAGAGCCCGTGTCTTCCGGATCGTCCAGATACTCGGCGCTGGGTCCCACGAGAACGTCGCCCTCGGTGGTGGGCGTCAGGTGGACGCCCAGCCCGCCGATGCCCTTGCGGGGGGCGGGATAGACCGGGACGGCGGGCAGGTCCGCGCCGCCCTCGAAGATCAGATATTCGCCGCGGCAGGGATAGATGCGGTATCCGCCGGCGCCCGCCATGGCGGCGATCCGCGCCGAAGCCAGTCCCGCGGCGTTGACCAGGACCGGGGCGGAAAAGTCGCCCCGGGGCGTTTCCGCGGTGAAGAGCCCGTTTTCCCGGCGAAGGGACAGGACCTCGGCCCCGAAGAAGAACGCCGCGCCGTTGGCCGCGGCGTTCTCCGCCAGCGCCACGGCGTAGAGGAACGGGTCGAAGACCGACGTGCGGGGCGACAGCATCCCGGCGATCCCGCCGATCCCGGGGACCAGCGCGCGGAGCTCGTCCGCGTCCAGCAGACGAAGGCCCTCACAGCCGTTCCGTTCGCCCCGGGCGATCAGCCCGCGCAGAGTCTCGGTGTCCCCGTCGGAGAACGAGACCAGCACCTTTCCCGTGCGGACCAGCGGGACGTCCAGCTCGCGGCACAAAGCGCCGAACCCCCGGCTTCCCTCGACGCAGAGCTGCGCCATGAGACTTCCGGGGGCGTTGTTGAAGCCCGCGTGGACCACGGCGGAGTTCCGTCCGCTGGTCCCTGCGGCCACGTCGTATTCCTTTTCCAGAACGCCGATGCGCAGGCGATACCGGGAAAGCTCCCGCGCCGCGGCACAGCCCACCGCGCCCGCGCCGACGATCAGAACGTCGAACCGCTCCATGGATCAGAAGAGGGGAAGGGCCCCGATCAGAAGGCCCGCGGCGACGCCGGATCCGTAGAGCAGGGCCAGCGTCAGCAGATTGTCCTTCCACCGGCGGCGGGACCGGAACAGGACCAGCAGACCCACGCCGGATCCCACCAGCAGGCCGGAGAGCATGGCGCCCGCGCTCATGGCGCCCTGGAGATACAGCTCGGTGATGACCACCGAGGCGGCGCAGTTGGGGATCAGGCCGATGAGCCCGGCGATCAGCTCGCCCGCCACGGGCTTGTTCAGGATGAGCCCGGCGATCTTGTCCTCGCCGATATAGCCCACGGCCAGGTTGAGGATCAGCGTCACCGCCAGCAAAAAGGCCGCGATCTTCAGCGTGTGGCGCAGAGCGGCCTTGAAGACGCCGTCGTGCTCACAGCCGCAGTCCTGATCCTCGCAGAGGCTGTGGATGTCGCCGGAGAGGGGCTTGCGCGCGACGAGGTCCACGGCGAAGCCCACCAGCAGGCCGACGGCGATCTTGAGGCCCAGGATCTTGAGGATCAGGGCGGCGGGCGCGCCGCGGGAGATCAGGATGGGCAGCATCTCGTCCGACGTGGAGAGATAGACGGCCAGCAGAGTGCCCCGGGTGATGAGCCCGGCGGCGTAGAAGTTGGACGTGGCCGCGGCGAAGCCGCACTGGGGGATGACGCCCAGCACCGCGCCCACGGCGGGGCCGAAGCGGCCCGACCGGCGGATGAGGGCCTCGGTCCGCTCGCCGGCCTTGTGCTCGAGGATCTCCATGAGCAGATAGGCCAGGAACAGAAACGGCAGGAGCTTGACAAAGTCCAGCAGCGTGTCTTTCAAGATGTCGAGAAGCTGTTCCATAGTATCGGGTCTCCGGGTAAAACAGGTTCCGCCCCGAGGGGCGGGATGCGACAAGAATCATACCACACAGGGGAGAAAAAGTCAACCGCGCCGGGGGAAAAAGGCGGCCTCAGCCGATCTCGAAGTCAAAGAGGCGGAACTCGTCTGCGCCGTGGGTGGCCAGCGGCGTCAGACGCACCCGGGAGACCCGCCAGTCCACCGCGTGGCGCACGAAGCGCTGGCGGTTGTCCGGCACGGTGAGCTCGAAACGCCTTCCGTCGGAGGCGAAGCCCTCCAGACGGTAGGCCCGGATCAGCGTCCGGGGCAGGACGTAACGCGTCTGGCGCAGGGGCACGCTGCAGGGCATGCTGCCGTAGTCGCGGTTCAGGTCGCTGTCGAAGACCAGCCGGATCCGGCGCACATCCGTGTCCGCGCCCAGCGCATACTCGAGGAAGTCGCCCTCGCCGCCGCGCCACAGGTTTTCGTCGCCCCGGTCGAGCCCGTTCCGGACCACCCCGGCCGAGACGGCGGCCCGGGCCGAAAGGGCCCACGGCTCGCGGCGAAGGCCGGGCAGGAAGCAGTCGTCCTCCAAAAGCTGGCGCTGAAGGGCGGGCACGTCCAGCCCGCGCAGCCCGCACCCGGTCCGCACGGCCTGGGCGACGGCGGTGCCCAGCGCCTGGCCCAGCAGGCCGCAGGTCGCCATGACGCGGCACGAACTGAGGGCGGCGTGCGTGACGCTGATGTTCCGCCCGGCGAAGCCGAGGTTCTCCACGTTTGCCGAGAGCAGCGCCCTCAGCGGGATGCCCCAGGGACTCGGCGCCGGGTGGAAGATGGTGGGATAGCTCGACTTGTGGGCAAAGCCCGCGGGAAAGTGGTCGTCCATGGGCCAGCCGCCGTAGGCGACCACGTCTTCATAGGGGCCGCCGGCCTCCACGTCGCGCTGGGTCACGGTGGTCAGCCCCACGTACCGGCGGCTTTCACGCTTGCCGGGCAGGAACCCGATCCAGTCCATCTCCCAGTTTTCCGCGCCGTGGTCGCCCCGGTTCTTCATGTGATCCCAAACGCCATAGGCGATCTTCAAAAGCTCGTCCCGGCAGCGGTCCGTGTCGTGGATGCAGTCCCATTCGCCGCCCAGCTCGATCCACCAGAAGTTGTTGCCCAGATCGTGGTCCCGGAAGGGCAGATCGTCGTCGGTCTCATAGACGTAGGCCCACTCTTTGGGGCGGAAGGTCACGGGGTGGTCCGTCTCGCGGATCTGGAACAGGCAGCTCATGCCCATGGTCTTGCGGTCGGCCTCGTCGGGCGGGATGGTCTCGCCGAAGTCCCGCTTGGCCTCGCGCCCGTACCGGAAGGCGGCGCCGGAGAGCGGCGCCAGGATCGAGTCGCCCGAACAGTCGGCAAAGTATGGCGCGGTCACGACGTGGAACGTCTCGGCGTTGGACTGCCAGCCCCGGACGGAGACGAGACGCGCGCCGTCGCTCTCGGCGTCGAAGACCGAGGTGTTCAGCAGAAGCGTCAGGTTCGGCTCGCGGAGGGCCGTTTCGTACAGCACGCTGTCCCAAAGGGGATATTTCAGCGCGGGGTTCTGGTAAAAGTTCTCCAGCATCAGCTCCTCGACGATGCCGGTCTCGCGGTTGTCGCGGCCGTGAGCCCCGGAGATCTCCATCCGGATCTCCTCCGAGGCGTTCCCGCCCAGGACGGGACGGTCCTGGACCAGGACGACCCGGGCGCCGAGGCGCGCCGCAGAAAGGGCGCAGCAGAGCCCGGCGATCCCGCCGCCGACGACGCACAGGTCCGCGCGGTGTTCCAGCGTTCGCATATCGCTTGACGACTCCTTTCCGTGGGAAAAGCCCGCAAAACCATGATAACACAACAGGGGGAAAAAGTCAAACGGAGAAGCTCCGGCGCGGCGCCCGCAAAGCGAAAAAAAGCGGGCGGACCGGAGACCGGTCCGCCCGCGCGGAGGACAGGGTCCGCCCGCGGCTATGCGCGGGGCGAGACGGAGATCTGGTAAACGTCGAAGAGCTTCAGCGGCAGACAGAGGCCGCGGCGGCCGGGCCCCAGCGTCTCTTCGCGGACCAGAGCGCGGTCGTGCGCCGCGTCCGTGAGGAAAAAGCGGACGTCGCAGTCCCGCGCCGGCGAGAAGGAGAGCTGCACGTCGCCGCCGGGCGTGCCGTCGTCCTCGGCATAGCGGGTCAGCAGGATCTGAGCCGCCGCGCCGTCGGAGGAGGCCAGCGCGAAGACCGTCGGGTCGGAGGACTCCGTCCGGACGGCGGTGCACAGCGCCGCCAGATCGCGGAACGCGAGATAGGGCCAATAGGTCTTGCCGGGTTCCAGCGTGAGGACGTCGAACAGGCCGTTCATGCCGCAGTGGGCGCGCGCGTCGTAATACATGAGCATGTCGACGGGCCGGTCCTGACAGAGGCACAGCGTCGCCGCGGCGAAGGACGCGCCCTTGATCCCGGTCATGGCCCGAAGGCTGTAGAGCCACTGGGTGTCCCAATTGCGGACGTAGTTCCACTCGTCGAGGATGCTTTCGGCGTCCGGATAGCCGTTCCGGTCGAGAAGCTCCCGGTAAACGCTGCAGAGCCCGGCGAGCCGCCGGGGGTCCTTTTCGTAGACGTGCCAGGAGAAGAAGTCCAGAGGGACCCCGCGGCGGGACATCTCCGCCAGAAAGTCGGCCGCCCACCCGCGGTCCCCCGCAAGGGCCGGGCCCCCGATCCGAAGGGCCGGGAAGGCCGCCTTGAGGTGCTTGGCGGCGGTTTCGAAAAAGTCGAAGAACTGCGCCTTGGTGCCGCCCCAGCAGCGCTTGTTGGGCGAGTCGTCCGGATCCAGATCGGGCTCGTTCCAGATCTCCCAGTATTCGATGCCGAAGCGGTGGCCGTCCGCCCAGCCTTCGTTGAGGTGGCGGACGATGTGCTCGCAGATCCGGGCCCATTTGGCGAAGTCCCGGGGCGGGATCGTGCCGTACTTTTTGGTCCAGTGCTCGATGCTCTGGCCCAGCCGGTAGAACACGCCGGTCCCGCTGGCCGCGATGGCGCCGATGTACTCGTCGGTCAGGCAAAAGTCGTAAGAGGCGGGGTCGTTCTCGTCTGCGGCGAAATCCGGAAAGACCGCGGTGACGTCCACCGTGTGCGGCCCGCCGTAGGCGCTGCAGTAGGCGGCGTCGTGGGTGCGGGCATAGGGGAACCCGGCGGCGGAATAGGAGTCGAAGTTGCCGCAGGTCTGGTCGCTCCGGCCCCGGACGGGGCCGTTGTTGACTGCGTTCAGGCGCCGGACGGGGCCGGTCGGCCGGTCAAAGAGGATCGTCAGCTCTGATTTCATCGGGGGAGCCTCCCAAAGGAGACAGGGTCCGGGCGAAAACGCGCCGAAGGCCCTGCCGGGCTTCGCCGGCGGGCCCGCCGCCGACGGACCCATTATACACCCGCCGCCGACGCGCTGTCAAGAAAAACCGGGGGCGGGCGCTATCGCGCGGCGTACATCCGCGTTCCGGCGCGGCTCTGGCGCAGCAGCAGGTTGTCCGCCAGCATGGCGATGAACTCCGAGTTGGTCGGCTTGCCCTTGACGTTGGAAACGGTGTACCCGAAGATCTTCTGGATCTCGTCCACGTCGCCCCGGTCCCAGGCCACCTCGATGGCGTGGCGGATGGCTCGTTCGACCCGCGAGGGCGTGGTGCGGTAGGTCTTGGCCACTTCGGGGTACAGGATCTTGGTGACAGAGTTGATGATGTCCGGATCGCGGACCGAGAGCAGGATGGCCTCGCGCAGATACTGATACCCCTTGATGTGGGCGGGCACGCCGATGTCGTGGAGCAGCTGGGTGATGTCCGACAACAGGTCGCCCGCGCGCGGGCCGGCCTCGCTGCGGCCGGCCGCGGCGTCCAGCAGGACGGACAGGAGCTGGGCGCCGGGGACGGGCTTGAGGAAAAAATAGCTGATGGGCGCGGCGGCCACCTCGCGCATGACCAGCGGGCTGGCGAAGTCCGACAGCATCACCACGGCGGGCATGTCCGCGCCCAGCTTTTCCGAAAGCGCGCGCACCAGGGCAAAGCCGTCCAGCTCCGGCAGCAAAAGCTCGGTCAGCAGCACGTCCGGGCGGGCGCGCAGCACCTCCGCCGAGGCCTCGCTCCCGCTGGCCGCCGTTCCGACCACGCGGATCCGGTCGTCCGCCGCGGCGAGACCGCTCAGGATCTCCCGCGATTCCGCGCTGCTGTCCGCGATGAAAACGGACACGGCGCTGTTTGATCTTCCTGTCATAATTCTGAACCTCCACCTGTATGGTTTGTTTTCTCCGGTTCGTATGTCCGGGGCCCCGTTCCCGCGCGGGGCGGGAACGGGGCGCGCCGTCAGGCCGCGTCGGGGACGGCGGCTTTGGCCGGCGGCAGCATGTTTTCGATCCAGATGCCGTAGCCGCGGGTCGGATCGTTGACCAGAACGTGGGTCACGGCGCCGACCAGCCGCCCGTTCTGCAGGATGGGGCTTCCGCTCATCCCCTGGACGATGCCGCCCGTCGCCTCTAATAATACAGGGTCGGTGACGCGAATAAGATAGTTTTTTGTCGAACGGCTCAAATTATTGATCCGGACGATCTCGATCTCATACCGGCGGACCTCGCCGCCGGAGACGTTGGCCAGAACGACCGCGGGGCCGGTCTCCACCGAATCCGCCACGGGCACGGGGTCCGCGGAGAGAAGCTCGGGGTACAGCTCCGCCGGAGACAGCGAGCCGTACAGGCCGGTCTCGGTGTTGGCCGACAGCGCGCCGCAGTCCGGCCCGTCGCCGAAGAGACCGATCAGCTCGCCCGGGTCGCCGGGGCGGCCCTTTTTCACGCCGGTCACCGTGGCCGGGACCAGACAGCCGTGGCCCAGATGGGCCGGCAGGCCGGTGTCCCCGTCGCAGATGCCGTGCCCCAGCGCGGCGAAGGTCCCCGAATCCGGGTCGTAGAAGGTCAGCGTGCCGATGCCGGCGGTGCTGTCCCGGACCACGGCGCCGATGCGCGCGCCGCCGCCGTCGGACCGCCGCGGGACCACGGAGACCGTGCGCTCCAGACCGTCCCGCAGGACGGTCAGCAGGACGGCGGCGTTTTCCCGCCCGTCCAGCGCGTCGGACAGGTCGGACGAGACCGTCACCGGCGCGCCGTCCGCGGCGATGATCACGTCCCCGCGGCGAAGACCGGCGTCTGCGGCGGGACAGACAGGCTCGCCGCCGCAGGAAAAGACGGACAGCTCAGAGACCACGGCGCCGTCGGCGAACAGCTTGATCCCCACGGCGCGCCCCACGGGGACCAGGAACACGTCGGAGGCCGCCGCCGGAAAGGCCGAGAGCGACAGGATCGCCGCGGCGGCCAGCGCGGCGGCGAGACGCCGCGGTCCGGGAAAGCGAATGATTTGATTTTTCAAGATATCCCTCCCTTTTTGACAGACAAAACGCGGCGAAGACCGCCGCGAGCATATCATGTCCCGGCGCCTGCCGCGGCATGAAAACAATCTTTGGCTGCGCTGGCTGTCAGACCGGAAGCGGATGTAAAAATTGTCGGGCCAAGGCCGGAAAAAAAGTGGTTGCAATCGGCGTCCGGATGGCTTATAATAAGAGAAACGGAGCGTTTTTCCGGCCGGGCCGGCAAAATCTGGGAAAAAAGGAGAACCGCGCGCATGAGCATCCTCAACGATATCAGCGAGGCGCTGCAGAAGGGCAGAGCCAAGGTCGTTTCCCAACTCGTCACCCAGGCGCTGGAGGAGGGGGTCGCCCCCGCCGACATCCTGAACGACGGGCTTTTGGTCGGTATGAACGCCGTCGGCGAGAAGTTCCAGAAAAACGAGGTTTTCGTGCCGGAGGTGCTGATCGCCGCCCGGGCCATGAACGCCGGCTCCACCGTCCTCAAGCCTTATCTGGCCGAGAGCGGCGTCGAGCCGCTGGGCCGCGTCTGCGTCGGAACGGTGGAGGGCGACCTGCACGACATCGGCAAGAATCTGGTGAAGATGATGCTGGAGGGCAAGGGCATCGAGGTCATCGACCTCGGGATCGACGTGTCCGCGGAGAAATTCGTCACCACCGCCATCGAGCAGAACTGCGGCGTGATCTGCTGCTCCGCGCTGCTGACCACCACCATGAACGTCATGAAGGACGTGGTGGAAAAGGCCAAGGAGATGGGCGTCCGCGACAAGGTGAAGATCATGGTGGGCGGCGCGCCCGTGACCCAGAGCTTCTGCGACCAGATCGGCGCGGATGCGTACACCTCCGACGCCGCCTCGTGCGCGGACAAGGCCGCGGAGTTCCTGATCGCCATGCGGGACGGGACCGCGGCGTAAACGCGGGATAAATAAAGCGAGCCGCTCCGGACGGGCTTGTCCGGAGCGGCTTTTCGTTCGGCAAAGGCGGCCGGGGAGGAACGCCTCTCGCGCCGCGGGACGGGGCGCCGCGCCGGAGCGGGCGGCTATTTCCCGTCGGATTCCAGATAGGCCGCGGCGTTTTCGCACGAGACCTTGACCCGCGGGTCCTTGGCCTCGTCCAGATAGCGGTAGTCGAAGCTGCGCGTGAAGCGGGCCAGCTCTTCCCGGACCCGGTCGTGATAGGCGGCGCTGCGTTCGGCGGTGACCTTGGTGAACTCCGCCAGATCGCGCTTGCCCAGCTCTTTTTTGGCGCGGCGCAGAAGACGGGCCATGTGGTCGAGACAGAAGAACTCCTGCTGCTCGTAGACGCGGCGGAAGTCCGTCTCCGTTCTCCAGAGATAGACCGTGTTGTCCACGTAGTGTCCCATCTCGTTCTCGGCGCGGGCGCAGACGAAGCACGAGCGCGCCAGCTTTTCCGCGTTGTCGGCCAGCTTTTCCGGGTCGAAGCCGCCGGACAGGAAGCCCTTGGACGAGCGATAGACCGCCTTGGCGGCCTCGTCCATGTGGCTCTCCAGCATCAGGGCCACGGGCAGGCGCTTTTTGGTGGTCAGCATGACGGAGAGGTGCTCCCGGCAGAAGCCCAGCCGGTTGCTCTCCACGCGGACGTCCGGCTCCATCATGGCCGCGCCGGTGATATAGTCCAGCGCCTTGTCGCGGCTGAGGGCGTAGAGCCGGCACATGGGGCACCCCTGTTTTACGGCGAAGGCCTCGTTGATGGGGATGGTGTAGATCTTTTCTTTCATGGCGTTGCCTCCCGTCGCGCGATCCTGGGTCTATTATACTATGCCGGCGGCGGTTTTTCAAGAGCGGGGCGGGGAAAAACGCGGGGGCGGCCGCCCCGGCGGCGGGGCGAAAAAGGACGGTTGACAACCGCCCGGCGCGGGGCTATAATAGACGAAGCGCGGACGGGACCCCGCTTCCGCGCGGGGAGGCGCCGCGGAAGCGCGCCGGAGGGGCGATATGCAGAACGGGATCCTGAGGCTTCGGCCGCATCATATGATATGTCTCCAGCACTATGCCGGGCGCGGCTATGACGACGCGTTCGCCGCCCATATGGACGGGATCGCCCGCCGTCTGGGCGCGGGCGGCATCCTCGTCGAGCTGACGGACGGGGACGACGACGTCTGCGCCAAATGCCCCAATCTGGTGGGCGGGCTGTGCCTGTCCCAGGAGAAGGTGGACCGGCTGGACGCGCGCTGGCTGGAGGCCAGCGGCCTTCGAATCGGGGACAGGCTCTCGTGGGAAGAGGTCTGCCGCGTCACGGCGCCGCTGCTGGCGTCGCCCGCGCTGTTCCGCCGGATCTGCGGCGAATGCGTCTGGTTCAGCTTCTGCGCGAGGCTGCGCCGCGCCGCCGTCCGTCAGGAGTCGGACGGCGAGGCGTGAGCGGAGCGGAAAAAAAGAAAGAGAAAAGCGGCCCGTTCCCGGCGTTTGCCGGGGACGGGCCGTTCGCCTGCGGAAACGCGCAGGACGGCGTTACGGCAGGAATTCGTCCCGGTGCTTTTCGAAAAAGGTGAAATACTGCCGGACGTTTTCCAGTTCGGACCAGCGCCTGGTGGCCACGGGCCGCTCGTCCAGATCGTAGATCACCGCGTTTTTCAGCGCCAACAGGATCGGAGAGTGGGTGGACAGCAGGATCTGACAGCCGAAATAGCCGGCGGAGCCGGCGAGAAAGCGCGCCAGTTCTTCCTGAAGCTGGACCGACAGGCTGTTTTCCGGTTCGTCCAGCAGATACAGGGCGTCCTGCGTGATGTGCTCCGTGAAATACCGCAGGGCGCTCTCGCCGTTGGAGAACATCTCCACGTTGCGCATCAGCCGCTCCCGAACGTATTGGGACTGCGTTTTGGACTTTGCATCGGCGCTCTCTTTCCAATTGTCATAGTCTGCCATCCCGGTGAAGCGGTGCTTGGCATATTTGCGGGTCAGGAAGTCCTCGAACAGCTCTTCCCGGCGCACGTCGATGCCGTCGTTGAGGTAACGGATGTTCAGCAGATAGTCCGACACGTCGTCGCTGGTGAGGATCTGGCTGTGGCCGGGGATCTCCCGCCCTTGGAGCTCGCAGGAGTCCACATACTGCCCGAAAAAGGCGCTGCCGCTGAAGGCGGAATGGCGGATGACTCCGGTTTTCTGGGCGATGACGTTGAGAAGAGTGGATTTTCCCGAACCGTTGCCGCCGCAGAAGATCGTGATGGGGGCCAGTTCGATTTCCTCCAGACCCTTTTCCGGAAAAAGCTTGTAGGGGTAGACGCCGCTGTAGCAGGTCCGCCTTTGCATCTGAAGGAAAGCGGCTTCGCTCGCTCCGGAGGGCAGGAAGAAACGGTCGACATAGATTGAGCCGCGGCTCATGGAAACGCCTCCTTACTTGCTTGGATGAGAACAGTTTATCAGATCGGCTGTCCGAAAAACCGGACTTTGAACGGCGCTCCCGCGGAGGCGCGGCGAGGAAAGAGCGGTGCGCTCCGAGAAAAAGACCCGGCGCGCCCCCCCAAGGGGGCGCGCCGGGTCTTTTCTTCGGAAGGAACGTCGGGCGCTCCGCGTCACACCACGTAGGTCGAGGCGGAGGTGTCGCCGCCGCGGCCGGTCCAGTTGGTGTGGAAGAACTGACCCCGCGGGGCGTCGAGCCGCTCATAGGTGTGGGCGCCGAAATAGTCCCGCTGGGCCTGGAGCAGGTTGGCCGGCAGGTGCTCGCTGCGCCAGCCGTCGAAATACGCCAGGGCCGAGCTGAAGGCCGGCATGGGGATCCCCGCCGCGACGGCGGCGGCCACCACCCGGCGCCAGCCGGGCACGAGACCCTTGACCGTCTCGGAGAAGTACGGGTCCAGCAGCAGGTTGGACAGAGCCGGATCCCGGTCGTAGGCCTCTTTGATGCGTCCGAGGAAGACGCTGCGGATGATGCAGCCGCCCCGCCACATGAGGGCGATGCCGCCGTAGTTCAGGTTCCAGCCGTAGGTTTTGGCCGCGGCGCGCATCAGCGTGTACCCCTGGGCGTAGGAGACGATCTTCGAGGCGTAGAGCGCCCGGCGCAGATCCTCGAGGAAGGCCTCCCGGTCGGCGGGCGGCTCGGCGGCGGGGCCGGAGAACACCCGCGAGGCGGCGACGCGCTCGTCCTTCATGGCGGACAGACAGCGGGCGAACACGGCCTCTCCGATGAGCGTCAGCGGGACGCCCTCGTCCAGCGCGGCGATGCCGGTCCACTTGCCGGTGCCCTTCTGGCCCGCGGTGTCCAGGATCTTGTCCACGATGGGCGCGCCGTCCTCGTCCCGGTAGGCCAGGATGTCCCTGGTGATGCCGATGAGATAGCTGTCCAGCTCGGTCTCGTTCCACCGGGCGAAGACCTCGTGCATCTCGTCGGCGGACATCCCCAGATAGTCCCGCATCAGCATGTACGCCTCGCAGATCAGCTGCATATCGCCGTATTCGATGCCGTTGTGGACCATCTTGACGAAGTGGCCCGCGCCGTTCTCGCCCACCCAGTCGCAGCAGGGCGAGCCGTCCTCGACGTGGGCGCAGATGGCCTGGAAGATGGGCTTGACGAAGGGCCACGCGGCGGGCGAGCCGCCGGGCATCATGGAGGGTCCCTTCAGCGCGCCCTCTTCGCCGCCGGAGACGCCGGTGCCGACGTAGAGCAGGCCCTTGGACTCGACGTAGGCCGTGCGGCGGATGGTGTCGGGGAAGTGCGAGTTGCCGCCGTCGATGAGGATGTCGCCCGGCTCCAGGTGCGGCAGCAGGGCCTCGATCATCTGGTCCACGGCCTCGCCCGCCTTGACCATGAGCATGATCTTGCGGGGCCGCTTCAGGCTGGCGGCCAGCTCGGCCAGCGAGGTCGTGCCGACGACGTTTTTGCCCCTGGCGCGGCCCTCGACGAAGCGGGTCACTTTTTCCACCGTGCGGTTGAACACCGCCACGGTGAAGCCCTTGGACTCCATGTTCATGACCAGGTTCTCGCCCATGACGGCGAGGCCCACCAGTCCGATATCAGCTTGGTTCATACGTTTTTCTCCTTTGCTCGCCGCGCGTCAGCGCTTGACGCGGGCGTTCCCGTTCCAGATGCTCCAGATCACGTCCTCGTCCGCGGGCTCGCCGTAATCGGTGAGCAGCGTGGTCACCAGCGCGCCGCTGGCCCAGCCGAACTGCAGACACTTTTCCGCGTCCCAGCCCCGCAGCACGCCGTACAGCAGGCCGCCGACGAAGCCGTCCCCGCCGCCGATGCGGTCCAGGACCTGGATCTCCCGGGGCTCGACGCGGTGCCACGTCTCGCCGTCCAGCAGCAGCGCGCCCCACAGGTGGGCGTTGGCGGACAGGACCTGGCGCAGAGTGGTGGCGAAGACCGCCGCGTTGGGGAAGCGCCGCTTGACCTCGAGGATCATGGCGCGGAAGCTGTCCGTGGCGGACACGTTTTTGCCGCCGGATTCGGGCCCGGCCATGCCCAGCGCCAGCTGGAAGTCCTCTTCGTTGCCGATGAGAACGTCCGAAAGCGAGGCGATCTCCGCGAAGGCCTCGGACAGCTCGGCCTCGCGGCCGGCCCAGAACGAGGCGCGGTAGTTCAGGTCGAAGGAGATGACGGTCCCCGTCTCGTGGGCCAGCCGCGCCAGCGTCCGGCAGAAGGACGCCGTGCCCGGGGAAAGGGCCGCGAACAGGCCGGACATGTGCAGGACGCGGACGCCCTCGGTCCGGAAGAGGCGGTCCAGATCGAAGTCGTCGGCAGAGATGGTCAGGCCCACCTCGCCGGCGCGGTCGTTGTGGACCCGCGGGCCCCGGGCGCCGAAGCCGGAGTCCGCGATGTTGAACTGGTGGCGATAGCCCCACGGGCCGCCCTGGGGCACCTCGCGCCCCTCGTATTCGATGTTCCGGCGGCGCAGGTCGCCCTGGATGAACCGGGCGATGGGGCTTTCGGCCACGAAGGCCGTCAGGACCTTGGTCCGAAGGCCCAGCGAGGCCGAGATGTTCAGCACGTTGGACTCGGCGCTGGTGGCCTGAAGCTTGAAATCCGTGCTGGTGTGGACCGGCTGGCGGTCCGCCGGCGTGATGCGGACGCCCATGCTGGTGGGGACCACCAGATCATAGACGGCGTTTTGGCGAAGAGACAGCATTTTCACAGTCCTCCCGTTCCGTCAGACGCCGGAATAGGCGGCGAAGCCGCCGTCCACCGGGACCACCACGCCGTTGACAAAGCCGGAGGACGCGCCGTCCACCAGCCACAGCAGCGTGCCGGTCAGATCGTCCGGCGTGCCGAAGCGGTTCATGGGCGTGTGGGCCAGGATCTTTTCCGACCGGGGCGTCAGGCTGCCGTCCGGCTTCATCAGTAGGGACCGGTTCTGTTCCGTGACGAAGAAGCCCGGGGCGATGGCGTTGACGCGGATCCCCACCGGGGCGAAGTGCACCGCCAGCCACTGGGTGAAGTTGGACACGGCGGCCTTGGCCGCGGAATAGGCCGGGATCTTGGTCAGCGGACGGAAGGCGTTCATGGACGAGACGTTCAGGATCACCGCGTCCTTTCGGCCCGCCATGTCGGCGGCGAAGACCTGGGTGGCCAGCAGCGTGCCGATGAGGTTCACGTCGAAGACGGCGCGGATCCCGTCGGGCGCCAGATCGAAAAACGTGGTCAGATCCCCGGAGGGGTCTTTGAGATCCTCGGGGAACAGATACTCCTTGCTGGTGGTGCCGCGGGGGTTGTTGCCGCCGGCGCCGTTGATCAGGATGTCCGCCGGGCCGAAGGCGGCGAGGAGCTTCTCCCGGGCCGCGGCCAGCGAGGCCTTGTCCGTGACGTCCGCCGAGACGGCCATGGCGCGGCCGCCGAAGGCGGCGATGCCGTCGGCCACG
>JAEERN010000218.1 GCA_016285815.1 Clostridiales bacterium | reverse complement strand
GGCGGGAGCTGGGAGAAGATCGGGTATTCCCGCACCGACACCTATACGGATCTCACCGCCGAGGCCGGAACGCTCTACTACTACCGCATCCGGGCTCAGGTGAGCAAGACCTACAGCGCCTATTCGGCGAATGCTTCGGCCCGCTGGCTCGCGGCGCCGGCCGACGTGACGGCAACGGTGACCCAGGAAGGGATCGAAGTGACCTGGACCCTGGTCGAGGGAGCGACGAAGTACAACGTGTACCGCAGGACCTCCGGCGAGACCTGGGTGAAGATCGGGTATTCCCGCACCGACAGCTTTGTGGATTCCGACGTGAAGAACGGGACCTACTACCTCTACCGCATCCGGGCTCAGGTGAGCAAGACCGTCAGCCTGTATTCCGCCGAGGTCTCGGCGCGCTGGCTGGAGACCCCGACTGACGTTGCGGCGAGGGTCGTGGCCGATGGTGAGATCGAGGTGTCCTGGACGCTGGTCGATGGTGCGACGAAGTACAACGTGTACCGCAAGAGAGCCGGCGAAGAGTGGAACTGGGAGAAGATCGGGTATTCCCGGACGGACACCTATGTGGACACCACCGCTGAGTCCGGCGTGACCTACTACTACCGGATCCTGGCGCAGGTGAGCTATACGTACAGCGCGTTCTCGGCTCACTCTGCCGGAGTCAAGTTCATCGCGGCGCCGGCGGACGTGACGGCGAAGAGCGCGGCCGGCGGGATCGAGCTGACTTGGACGCTGTCCGGCGGCGCCACGAAGTACAACGTGTACCGCCAGACGGCCGGCGGCGAGTGGGAGAACGTCGGGTTCTCCCGCACCGGCAGCTTTACAGACAGCACTGCGGCGGCGGGCGTGGCCTATTCCTACCGCATCCAGGCTCAGGTCGGACAGCTGTTCAGCGAGTATTCCGCCGCTGTGACGGCGAAATGGACCGCGACGGCGGCCCTCCGGCCCGGCAGAGCCGTGGCGCAGTGACGCGGGATCGACGGGATCTCCGCTGCTGAAGCGGACGGACGCCGCTTCGGCAGGAACGGCAAAACAACAAAAAAGGGAGGCTCCCCGGCGGGGAGCCTCCCTTTTTCGTACCGCCGCGCGCGGGGAGGGGGAGGAAAGCGGCGTCTGCGGTGAGGAAAGAGACGCGCCGGCGGCTCCGGCGAAAAACAGCTTTCGGACCGGTCCGCGCGGATAAGGTCTGATTTGCAGATTTGACAGCGGCAAAAAAAGAACATAGTAATACAATCAGATTGCGGGCCCACAAAAGGGATTTTCCGGCGAAAACAGGAAAGAGGCTCTTTCCCTGCGCCGGGAAACGTGTTATAATAAAAAAGCTGGACAGAGTTTGCCGGCCGGAAGGAGAGCGTCTATGAAGATCCTGATCCTGAACGGCAGTCCCAAGCGGGAGAAGAGCGACACGCTGCGCATCACCCGGGCCTTTGTGGACGGCATGAACGCCGCCGCGGAAAACGAGGTGAAGACGGTCCACGTGATCGACCGGGACATCCGGTACTGCATCGGGTGCTTCGCCTGCAAGAAAAACGGGGGCCGCTGCGTGATCGAGGACGACATGCAGGAGATCCTCGCGGACATCCTGAACAGCGACGTGGTGATCTACAGCTTCCCGCTCTATTCTTACGCCATGCCGGCCCAGCTCAAGGCGCTGGTCGACCGTACGATGCCGCTGTCCTCGTGGCGGATGGTGCGGAACGAAGAGGGAAAATACGGCCACCGGTACCAGTACGACGCGGCCGGGATCCGATACGTCATGATCTGCGGCTGCGGGTACCCCAACTCCCGGCACAATTTCGAGGGCGTCGTGCGGCAGTTCGAGCTGAAGTACCCCGAGAACCGCACGATCGTCACCGTGCCCGAGAGCCCCATGTTCAACATCCCCCAGGCGGCGCAGTTCGTGGCCCCGCGGCTGGAACAGCTGCGCGCGGCCGGCGCGGAATACGCCTCGGCGGGGACCCTGTCGGAGGAGATGCTGAAGACGATCTGTTCGCCCATGATCCCCGAGGAGATCTACGCGCAGTTCGCCAACGGTGAGCGGAGATAGCGCAGGCGCGCGGCCTTGACGGGCGGCGCGCTTTGGTACAAAAAAGGATGGGGCCGTGGGGCCCGGAAAGAACGGCGCGATATGAAAGACGGAGAGCGGACGGCGGGCGGGCACCCCGGCAACGGCGCGGCGTACGCCGCCGAGGCCGTGTCGCTGCGGCCCGACAGCCCGCTTCGGGGCAAGCGGATCATTTTTCTCGGCAGCTCGGTGACCTTCGGCCAATCGGCCGGAGGCGTCAGCTTTGTGGAGTACCTCGCCGCACGGGACGGGGTGATCCCTGTCAAAGAGGCCGTCAGCGGGACGACGCTGGCAACGCTGGACCGGAATTCTTACATCCCGCGCATGGAGCGGCTCGACCGGGACCTGCGGGCGGACGCTTTCGTGTGCCAGCTGTCCACCAACGACGCCACGCGGGGGATCCCGCTGGGCGAGGTGTCGCCCGGGCGGGACCGTGCCGGCTTCGACCGGGACACCGTGGCCGGCGCCGTCGAGACCATCGTCTCCTATGCCGCGGAGACGTGGCGGTGTCCGGTGTTCTTCTACACCGGCACCCGGTACGACAGCGGCGCATACGCGCGGATGGTCGCGCTGCTGCTCCGGATCCGGGACAAGTGGGGGATCACGGTGATCGACCTTTGGAACGACGACGAGCTCAACGGCATCTCCGACGAACGCCGCGCTTTGTACATCCTGCCGGACGGCGTTCACCCGACCATGGCCGGATACCGCGACTGGTGGCTGCCGAAGTTCGAGACCGCGCTGGAAGCGGTGCTGAAAAGGGACTGAATCGCGTCCGCCGGGGCGCTTGCCGGACGGGCACGGCCGGGATCGCGGAAGGTGAGCTCTGTGAGAGAAGACTCTGTTGGGGGGCGGCGCTGATGGCGGTCTGCTTGCGCATGTCCCCGGAGGAGATGAACGCACAGGCCCACAACATCGCGTGGGTGTAGGATCATTGATCCACTTGAGGCCGGCGCGCCGCGGCGAAAAGCACAGAAAAAAACACAGGGCGGAGAGCCGTTGCTCTCCGCCCTGTCGGTCGTTTTGCCGCACGGGGTCAGTACTTTCCGTACCTGGTGGAGGGGGGCAGCGTCGCTCCGGCGCCGTTCTCGTCCGGGAACGGGGTCAGATCGTCGCTCTCCACCAGCCGGCGCTCTTCCTCCCGGGAGAAGTCCGGGATGCGGAAATTCTCGCCGTGGTTGAGACAGCTGCGCCATCCCAGGATGGCGGTGGCGGACATGGCGACCCCCTTGTAGACGTCGAAGAAGGGGACCTTTCCCCGGGCGAAGTAGTCCACCAGATTCTGGACGATCCAATAGTCTCCGCCGCCGTGGCCGTGGTTCAGGGCTTCCTTGGCCGCTTCGCCCCAATAGTCCAGATCCGGCTTCAGATAGACGTCCCGCTCGGTCACGCCCGCGGGCTTGGTGTACTCCTCGTAGAACAGGCGGACCTCGTCGGCGTGGTCCGCATAGCCCAGCTCGACCGATCCGCGGTCGCCGACCAGCCGATAGCGGCTGTAATCCGACGCCTGGGCGGTACAGCCGGTGAAGCTGGCCGTCATGCCGTTGTCCATCTCACAGAACATCCGGGCCATGCCGTCGTCGTTGGGGCGGAAATCCCGGATCTCTTCCAACAGCGCGGAATGGGCGGCGCGGGCCGAGACGTATTTGGGCATGGAGCCCGTCAGATACATCAGCGGGCCCATGGCGTGGGTGACGTAATAGGTCCGCGGCATCCAGGCGCGCCAGTGGTACCGGAACGGCGTCAGCTCGCGCAGGTCCTCCAGCGTGCCGGAGTGGTTGTATTCGCCTTCGGCGTACAGCAGCGAGCCCAGCGTTCCCCCCTCGACGATCCGCTTCATCTCCATGTTGCGGGTGGAGAAGGGGTAGTTCTCGGCCAGCATGTACTTCCGGCCGGTCCGCTCGACGCACCGGACCAGCTCGACGCACTCTTTCAGCGTCGCGGCGGCGGTGCACTCGGAGACGACGTCCATCCCGGCCTCCATGGCGCGGATGGCGAACGGCGCGTGCTGGTGGAAATAGTTGGCCAGGAACACGGCGTTCATGCCGACCGAGCGCCCGTATTCCAGGAACGAGTCGAAGTCGGGGAAGAGACGGGCGTCCTCCAGCCCCTGCGCGCGCTCCAGCTTGTCCGCCTGTTTGTCGCAGACGGCGACGATCCGGATCTCGTCCCGGTCCCGGGATGCGATCTCGCGGAGATAGGCGCTGCCGCGCCATGCGCCGAACATCCCGAGTCTGACGGTATCGTCCATAGTGTCCTCCTTGTTTTCGGGGAAAATCCCGTGATCCGCCGCGCCCGGCGCGGCGTCATCTGCCCAGCAGGTCGTAGTTGACGGGAGTGTAGAACCCCTCGCGGACGGCGCGATAGTCGCCCCCGCACTCGGCCATCAGCACCATCAGCTTGGTCACCGTGGCCTCCAGCGTCATATCGTAGGCCTCCATCAGGTGGAGGTCTTTTTTCACTTTCTGCCCGACCTCGTAGATCTCCATATCGCTGCCCTCGTTGACCACCTGCGTGGCGAACACCACGAGCTTTCCCCGGGCGATCCACTGTTCCATCTGCCGGTAAAAGAGCTCCTGAAGGCCGGAAGGGACCCCGCCCACGCCGAAGCTTTCGATGACGATGCAGTCGTAGCGGCGGAACAGGTCCTCGACCAGATCCGGCCGGGTTCCCGGGATCAGCTTCAGCACCACGACGCTGTCGTTCACCTTTTTCAGAAAGCGGACGGGGCGGGTACAGGGCGGCTGGGGGAAAAAGCGGATGATCCGCCCGTTCCGGATCACCGCCAGGGCCGGAAAGTTCACGCTGCTGAACGCGTTATAGCTGGAGGCATAGGTCTTTTTGGCGCGCGTTCCGGCGATCACGCTGCCGTTGAAGACCAGCACGACCCCCTGGGACACGGGATCCGCCGCATACTGGATGCTGTCGATCAGGTTCTGGCGGGCGTCGGTGCTGTTTTCGCCGATGGGCTTCTGCGAGCCGGTGACGACTATGGGCTTGCGCGAATCCCGGATCAGATAGGACAGCGCGGCAGAGGTGTAGGCCATGGTGTCCGTCCCGTGGCAGATCACGAAGCCGTCGTAAGCATCGTAATCCCGCTCGACGGCGCAGACCATCTCCACCCAGTGGGCGGGCGTCATGTTGGTGCTGTCGAGGTTGCACAGCTGGACGGCGTCCACGTCGAAGCGGTCCCGGACCTCCGGGATATAGTGCAGGAGCTGTCCGGCCTCCAGCCCGGGCGCGAGCCCGTTCTCGAACAGCACTGAGGCGATGGTGCCCCCGGTGGCCAGCAGCAGGATCCTCGGCTTTTTTTTCATCTCCGCGCTCTCTTTCTCAGTCGTTCGGTCCCGGTCCGGGAAAAGGTTATTCTCCGATGATCATGACCTGGACGGTGCGGGTCCGTCCGCGGGTCTGATCCCAGTCGATGAAGTGGATGCGGCCGAAGTCGCCCAGATCGGCCTTCCCGTCGTCCAGCACGATGGTCACGCTGCGGCCGATGATGGACGAGCGCAGGTGCGCGTCGGTGTTGTGACAGCCGAAGTTGTCCTCGCCGTGCTCTTCGGCGAAGGTCAGCGCCTTGGGGCCGGGGTGGAGATACATCCCCTCGCTGCGGCAGGTGGGGATCCACTTTTCGAAGGCGTTCACCAGGTCCTGCTGCAGGGTCTCGAGTCCGGTCATGGACAGGTCGAAGGCGCACTCCTGCGTGATGACCGAACAGGTGGTGTGGTGGGAATACACCACGACGATCCCGTCCCGGACGCCGGACTCGCGCACGATCACCTTGACCCGGTCGGTGACGTCGTGAAAGCTGACGGCGCGGTGGTTGGATTCGACTTGGAAAGACTGTTTCCGGATCATGGCGATCCTCCTTATCGTTTTTTCAGGTCGTCCGCGGCCCGGCGGGTCGCGGCGATCATCTCGTCGATCATGGCGACGGGATCTGCGGCGTTCATGATGCCCGAGGCGGCGCCCGCCGCCTCGCTGCCGGCCATGATGAAGTCGTAGACCTGTTGACCGTTGGTGATGCCGGCGGCCTGCTCCACCAGGATGCCGGGGTCGATGGCCTTGATTACCCGGATGGAGTCCATCACATAGTCCATGGGCGAGACGCCGTTCCCGCCGCCGATGATCCCCGAGGGCTCGGGGTTGATGATGTCCGGGTGCAGCTGGGCGATGGCCTTGGCCTCGTCCAGCGTGTCGGCGCAGGCGAAGACCAGAAAGTCCAGCTCGCGCGCGCGGTCGATGGTGGCCTTCATCTGCGGAAGGCTCATGGGCTTTTCACAGTGGTTGATCACGACGCCCTGAGCGCCGGCGGCCTTCAGAGCCTCGGGCAGGATGTCCGCCATGCCGCGGCCGGGGCGCAGCGTGTCCATGTACGGCGCCAGCACGATCAGGTGCTTCGTGTTCTCTGCGATCCGCCGGATCTCCACGGCGGGGGTGATGAACAGCACGTCGACGTCATACTTCTCCGCGGCGGCGTCGGCGGCCAGCGCGTACTCCAGCACCTTGTCGCCGTAGACGTAGTTCTTGGTCCCGATCTCAAAGTACGGGGTCCGGATCTTCGGTTTCATAGGGTCTCCCTCTTTCTTTTTTACAGGATCACGGTTTCAAAGCCCATCATCCGGCCGAAGGCCGCCAGCTCGCAGAGCTTTGCGCCGTAGACCAGAGCGGAATGGTGGGTGCCGCCGGCCAGAGAATAGGCCTTCAGAAAGTCGGCCAGCGGGCGGGCGGGCTTCAGCCACCCCTGGACGCTGTCGGCATACGCGCCGTCCGGCGTCCCGTCGCCGGTCAGCTCGACTTCGGACAGGATCAGGGAAAAGCTCTCGGCCATGGGGGCGAGGTTGACCAGCACCGCCTGTCCGGCGCGGAAGCAGCCGCTCAGGGCCACGGTGTCGCCGCAGGAGTTGTAGTTGAAGGGCTTGTCGACCGCCACGGGCTTCCACGCGGTCAGACGGGGGTTCAGCTCGCCCATGTGGCTCATCAGGATCAGATCCCGCTCCCAGTCCGGGCAGAACATCTCGGTGAACGTGGTGTCGGGCCACGTGCGGATCAGCGCGGCCACCAGCGCCGCGGTCAGGTTATCGCCCTCTCCGGCGTAGCCCTGGCCCCGCTCCAACACCTTGCAGCACTCGACGAAGGGCATCTTCGCCAGCCCCGCCTCGTCCGCGTGCAGGAAGTTGACCGTCACGCCGTCCAGCTTTTCCGCCTCCATCCAGCGGCGGACGGCGAGGCCCGCCCGGGCGGCGTCGGCGTAAGCCGTCCGGTCCTCCACGCGCACGTCGTACCGGGCGGCGTCGTCGGCCAGCTCTTCGGCGATCTCCTGTTCCGAGACGGCGGCGGAGAACGCGCGGCCCTCTTCCGCCGTCATCCGGACGGTCTGAAAGCCGATCTCGCGCGACAGCCGCAGGTCCGGGACCCGGAAATCGCCCATGCCCTCGAACTCGCCGCCGACCATGCCGATGCGGCACTCCCGAAGGGTCTTGGCCGCGTATGCCGCGCGGCAGAGGCCGCAGAGCTCGTCGATGACGCCGCTGTGGAGCGCGTGGCCCGCGCAGATCTCATAGGAACGGCCGTTCCGCCGGAGCATGCTGCACATGTCCTGGACGCCGTGGATCCCGTGGTTCGGCATGATCCGGTTCTCGGTCCCGGCCGCCCGGACCAGCTCGTAGTCCGGGGTGGTGTCCAGCACGATGAGGGGCGCGCGCAGAGACAGCAGCGCCCCGATGGACTCCAGCGAGGGGGAATAGGCCAGATGCTGGGTGACGACCGCGGCGATCTCGGGGTCGGCGTTGAACTTTTCCGCCGCGCGGTCGAACTCTTCCCGGACGCGGCAGATCCCGTCCGCCGGAACCACCTCGAAGCCCCGCTCTTCGATCATGGCGATCAGCCGGCGCATATAGGCCTCCATGGGCCCGCGCTCCTGCGGGACGCTGTCGTCGTACAGCTTGATGTAAAGGGGCAGATACGCGATCTTGATCTTTTTCACGGTCGATCCTCCTTATTTCTTTACGCGCCGTAGAGAGAGCGCCGCGCGCCCTCGATCAGGGCCGCCGCGTTGTTGTACATCATGTCCGCCACGTCGTCGGCGGTCATGCCCAGCGTCTGACAGGCGCGCTTGAAGGCCAGCAGCTCTTCGTAGACGAAGAAGGTGATGGACCCGGCCTCCTGCGGGGACACCTCGCGCAGATGGCGGTCCTGGGCCGGGTCGCCGTACAGGCCCGGCGGCACCAGATTGATATAGGTGCCGTTCTCCTCGATGCGGTGGGTCCGCATCCGAAGGATCGGCATATCGGTGCCGTACATCACGTGCTTCGGGCCGGCGTTCCGGATCACCTCGGTGATGGCGTACTCGCAGCAGTTGGCGGAAAAGTCGTACATCAGATCCGGCGCCCGGTTCAGATAGTCCGTAAAGGCGTTCCCCACGTCGCCCACCGTATAGGCGCGGCCGACGTGCGCGATGATCAGCCGGACGTTCGGGAACTCCCGCTTGATCTCCAGGATCTGCTCCAGATTGACGGGATCCTTGAGGCGGCCGTTGCGCGGGATGTGGAGCATGACGATGGCGCCCATCTCGTCCATGCGTTTCAGCTGGTGCTTGGGGAAAAAGTCGAACACGCGGATCTCCGCCTCGGGCAGATAGGACGGGGCGAGGCTCAGATAGGACTTGATCCCCAGAAAACCGCCGGCCCGGATCATGCGCTCGACCTCGTCCGCGCTCTGGGTGGGATGGCTGTAATACAGGGCGGGCCACCCCGTTTTCCGGGACGCCCGGGCCACGTATTCGTTGTTGGCCCGTCCGCTCTCCACACTGTGGACCGCGCTTGTGAACATCAGCGCGGAGACCTCTTTGCCGGGAAACAGCAGACGGTACGTCTCCTGAAGGTCCTCGATGCTGTCGTCTTTGGCCACCAGCGACGGCCAGACCACCGTGCGCAGAGCCTCGTCGGCGGGCGGCGGGACCGTGAGAGAGTCGAGCCAGACGTGGGTGTGGATATCCAGGATCCGGTCGGGCAGAAAGTCCTTCAGCTCCGTCTCATAGATCCTCTTGTCGTTTTCCGTGACTTCGAACAGCGGCATTTGCTCATCTCCTGAAACAACAGTGTCGGCCGGGCGGGAACGCGCCGCGCCCGGCGCTCTGCCGGGCCTTTGCCCGCAGATCTCCACGCTGGATTATAGCACAGCCCCCCGAAAAAGTAAAGTCCCGCGGGGGAAAGGAGGGCGAAACCTGCGGGGCCGGAGGGGGGGCCGGGCGGCTTTTTGCGGCGGAGATCCGGCCGGAACGCATTGACAAATCGAAGATTGCGCGTATAATAATATACGGGAGAAAGAGAGCGAACGGCCGGGGCGGCCCGGCGGCGGGAAAGGGATCGGAAAAGCGGTATGAAGAGCTTGATCGGGCTGGATATCGGGACCTCGGCGGTCAAGGGCGCGCTGATGACGGAGACCGGCGAGATCCTCGGCACGGCGTCGCGCCCCTTCACCTATACGGAACAGGGCCGCGCGCGGTTTCTGGACCCCGAGGCCTTCTGCGGGACCTGCTTTTCGGTGATCCGGGAGCTGGCGGACCGCACCGTGCTCCCGGTCGCGGCGATCTGTTCCTGCTGCGCCAGCGGGAACCCCATGCTGCTGGACCGGGACGGCCGGCCGCTGACGCCCATCGTCGGCTGGCAGACCGAGGTCGCGCAGGAGGATCTGGACAAGGTCTATACCCCGGAGGAGCAGGCCGCCTTTTACCGGACCGTGGGCTGGCCGCTTTTCGGCGGGATGCCGGCGGCGAACCTGGCCTGGCTCCGGGTCCACGAGCCGGAGCTTCTGGCGCGGGCCGAGACCGTGGTCATGAGCGCGGAGTATCTCAACTTCCGCATCACGGGCCGCTGGGGCATCTCTCATTCCATGGGGACCCCGTCTTACCTGATGGATCAGGAAAAGGGCGTTTACAACGAGGCGCTGCTGCGGCGCTTCGGCTTTTCGGCGGACAAGCTCCCGCCGATCTTCGACAAGGGCACGGTGCTGGGGACGGTGACGCCGCCCATGGCCGCCCGCCTCGGCGTCTCCGCCGAGACCCGGGTGGTGCTGGGCAGCTTCGACCATCCCTCCGGCGCGCTGGGCGCCGGCGTGCTGGACGAGGGCGAGCTGCTGCTCTCCTGCGGCACGTCGTGGGTCGAGTTCTTCCCCGTGGCCTCGCGGGAGTTCGCGCTGTCCACCGGCGGGCTCGTGGACCGTTTCCTGCTGCGCGGCGCGCCGTGGTGCGTGATGAAGTCCCTGACCTCGGTCAGCGAAAAGATCGACGCGCGCCGCGAACGGTTCTTCGGCAGGATCCCGCACCGGGCGTTCGACGAGCTCGTGGGCCGCGGTACGGCGGGCTGCGGCGGGCTGCGCTTCGACTTCACCGACGCGGACTTTGCCCGCGCCGGGGGACACGCCGGGGCCGACGTGGCCCGGGCGATCATCGAAGGAGCGGCGCTTCAGCTCAAGGACAATCTGGCGGCTCTGCGCGGGTGCGGTCTGCGGGCGGAGAAGATCACCGCCATCGGCGGCATCACCAACTCTGCCGTCTGCACCCGGGTCATCGCCGAGGTGCTGGAGCAGGAGATCCGCGTGGTCAACGGCCAGTCCGCCGGCGCGGTGGGCTCGTGTCTGCTGGCGGGCGTCGGCGTCGGGCTCTTCCCGGGAGAGCGGGAGGCCTTCGCGGCCATGAAGGCCCGGCTGGACGAAAAACAGGCGTAAATAAAGAAAGAGACCGTCCGGACGGGCGGCGGGGGAGGCGTTATGAAGCGGGAGGCTCTGGAACGGGCGCGCAGCGTCTATCAGATCGAGAGCGAATGCATCCGGGAGATGGCGGAGTATTTTGACGAAGAGGCCTACGGCCGGGCGGTGGAGCTGTTGAAAAACGCGCCGCGCATCGGCGCCACCGGCTGCGGCCACTCGGGGATCCTGTGCCGGCACTTTGCGCACCTGATGTGCTGTATCGAGCGTCCGGCCAAATTCATCTCGCCTGCCGAGGCGGTCCACGGCGGGACGGGCTTTCTGCAGCGGGGCGACGTCTGCCTGTTCGCCTCGCGCGGGGGGAAGACCGGCGAGCTTCTGCCGATCCTGGAGATCTGCCGCCGCAAGGGCGTGCGGGTCATCGCCGTCACCGAGGACGCGGACTCGCCGCTGGCCAAAGGAGCGGACGTGGTGCTGCGGCAGCACGTGAACCGCGAAACGGACCGGTACAACTGTCAGGGGACGACCTCGAGCACGGCGCTGGCGGTGATCTTCCACGTGCTGCAGACCATGCTGATCGAAGAGACCGATTTTCAGAACGAGCGGTTTGCCCTCATCCACCCCGGCGGAGCGGTGGGCGAGCGGCTGAATTCATAAGAGAAAAAAGGAGCAAGAACATGGAATTCAAAGTCTATCAAAAAGAGCTGGAGCTGCAGTCGCGGGGCTGGATCCCCACGTTCCACGACGTCTCCAAGGAGATCCTTGAGATCGTCAAGGCCTCGGGCGTCAAAAACGGGACCGTCGCCATCGCGTCTCACCACACCACCTGTTCGGTCATGATCCAGGAGTGTTCCCACGATATCGACAGCTTCGATCTGGAGTATCTGCAGCACGACCTGCTGGACATCATGCGGAAGATGATCCCCGACTTTGCGGAAGAGCACCAGTACCGCCACCCCGGCCCCATCCACGCGCAGTTCGGCCGCTACGTCGGCGAGCCGGGCGACTATACCAGCATGAATACCGACGGCCACCTGCGCTCGGTCTTCTTCGGCCGGAGCGAGACCATGACCATCAAGGACGGCGAGCTGGACGGCGGCGAATTCGCCCACATCTACTTCGTGGACTGGGACCACGTGCGCGCCCGCCGCAGACAGCTGAACGTCACCGTCATGGGCACCACCGAGGACGTGGAGGACCGGAAGTGGAACGACGGCAAGGTCATCGACACGCTGCGCAAGTACACCGACGAGGAAAAGGCCTGCGACGTGCACTATACCCTGCAGCAGCAGCGCTGACGTCTCCCCGGAAAAAGAGAAACGCGAAAGACGGCCCCGGAGCGATATGCTCCCGGGACCGTCTTTTCCCTTGGATCTTTGTCCGGCGTCAGCGCCACTCGATATAGCCCGTGACGGGCGCCAGATAGGCCTCGTCGGTGTCGACGGTCTGATAGCGGGTCCCGCCGTACCAGTCGCCGAAGCCCAGCTCGGCTTTGTAGTATTCGCCGGTCTCCGTGTCGTAGACGCGCTCATAGCCCAGAGTGGCGTCGCTCTGCTTCTGGGAGATCACGTCGTAGGTCGTGCTGCGATAGCTCCACGAGTCCATGAGCATGGTCCGCATCTCGTCGGCCGCCCGGGACAGATACTGCGCGGTCCCCATGACCCGGCGCCACTGCTCCTGCCGCTGGGTGTGGAAGGCCTCGGTGAACCGGATCGAGCCGAGACAGCGGTCCAGGATGGGCTGCCAGTCCAGGAACTCCTCCTGGGGCGCGGTCTCCATCACAACGTCGTAGACCGTGACGAGGCCGACGTCCACATAGCCGGAGAAGAAGTCGAACATGTCCCGCTGGACCAGATACTCGTTGGCCGTGACCGTGGCGGCGAAGAGGCCCTCCAGCGTCCGCCCCGTGGCGGCGGAGGTGCAGGTCGCGGCCAGCACGTCGCCGCCGAAGGCGCCCGGCATGGTGTCGAGAACGGAGAAGGCGTCGTACCCGTACAGCGTCTTCATGCCCTCGAACAGACCGGCCGTCGAGAGCGGGGAGATCACGGGCATCTGCGCGAACTGGTCGCCCGCCCCGTAATAGCGCACATACCAGTCGTGGGCCTCCTGCGACTGCAGTCCGGCGACGCAGTTGAGGTTGAAGTACAGCATCCGGTCGGGGTTTCGGGGATCCGTGACCTCGATGGCAAAGCTGATCAGGTCGAACTCCCGGCTGGGGCGAAGGCCCGTCTTGACGGTCCAGCCCTGGGGTATCTCCATGGTGAAGTATCCCGCGGGGTCGGAATAGGCGGTCATCCGGACCTGGGACGATTCGGTCGGCGTGATCTTCAGCTGTTGGGCGGTGGTGGTCGCCTCGGTGGTAGTCGCCTCGGTGGTGGTCGATTCGGTGGTAGTCGCCTCAGTGGTGGTCGATTCGGTGGGGGTCGCCTGGGTGCCGGTGGGCTCCGTGACGGCGGGCGTGACCGCCGTGGTGTCCGACGTGCCGGGGACCGGGGCGGTGACCGCCGGGGTCCCGGAGACGGCGGTGTCGCCCGTCAGGGAAAAGTTTTCAATGGCCGTCTCCAGCGCCGCCATGGTGGCGCGCTCTTCGCCGTCCAGATATTTGGCGGTGAAGGAGATCAGGCTGTCGCCGGTCTTCCAGCACAGGCGAAGGGACTTGACCGTGTACTCGTTCAGACGATAGGTGAAGAGGATGCCGGGCATGGTCCGGCCGCCCAGCGTGTACTCCTTCAGGCGCGAGGCGTCCAGCAGATCCTCGCCGTACGAGTTCTGCATATCCGGCCGGACGACGGTCTCCAGATAGTCGTCCTCGCTGAGGGACAGGCCGGCGTGGCGATAGATCAGCACATAGGGGATCCCCTGACCGAAGCCCGTGTAGATATAAAGCCCGGCGTCATCGCTCCAGACCACCTCATAGCTGTCGAGACACTTGGTGGAAAAGCGCTGGGCTTCCGATACGGCGTCCCGGTAGCCGGTGGCCGTCATGACGTCCGTGCCGCTCTGAAAGATGGTCATCCCCTGACAGCCGCTCAGGAACAGCAGCGAGCCCAGAAGCACCGCGGCGGCGAGCCTTGTGACGCGAGATCTCATGGATCCTTCCTCCTTGATTCCGTTTCCCGGCTCCGCCGCAGGGCCGAGCCGAGCTCATCGAACAAAACGCCGGCCAGGTCCGGACCGGTCCCGGAAAGGCGCAGCCGTACGGCCGCCGACCCGTCCCGCCCGGCGGGAACGAGGCGCATCTCGCCCTGTCCGTCGCCGAAGGAAAAGCACAGGATCCCGGCCTTGCTGTCCGCGGCCAGCAGGGGCAGCGCCAGCTGCTCCAGCAGGTCGTAGAGCGAGTTGAGCAGAACGGTCTTTTCGCAGAGATACACCCGCTCGTTCGCTTCCGCCAAGTCCCGCGCCTCCTCTTTTTTGTTCCATGGGGCCATTATACGGGAAAACGCGCCCCGGCGCAAGGTCAGTTTTGGGTCAGTAGGCGGCAAATCTTTGTTTTCGCCCCTGTTGACAGCCGCGCCCGGGGATGTTACAATCATGGAGAGAGATGGGAGGTGAGCCCGTGCGAGTGCGAAAACCTGCGCTGTCGCGGGAAACGGCGTGTTTCCTGCTGATCTTCGTGTGCTTTCTCTGGACCTCGTCGGCCTATCTCTCCTGGATGTACCGTCTGACGGAGTTTTTCCCGGACTCTTCGCTGGAGTTCTTCACCGAGGTCGTAGGCTATCTGTTCCAGGCGCTGGGGCTCGCCCTCTTCGCGCTGGCCGTCCGCCTGCGGCCGCAGGCGGCGGGGCGGGTGGCGTTCGCCGCGGTGGTCGCGGCGGACCTGCTGTGCGCGGTTCCGGCCCTTTTGTGCAAAAGTCTGCCCTCCCTTCTGACCGCGGGGTACGGCATGAACCTGTTCCACGGCGCGGCGGCCGGCGCCTATCTGCACCGGCTGGCGCTGGACGTGGACTGGCAGAAGCGGTCCAAGGTCTTCGGTTTCGGCTACGGCGCGGCCAGCGTCGGCGCGTGGCTCCTGTCGCTGCCCGGCGGCGGCAATTTCCTGCGCGCTCCGGCCGTCCTCGCCGCGTACGCCGTTCTGGCCGCGGCGACGGTGGGTCTGTTCTTCCTCCGTCCCCCCGCGCGCCGGCCGGCGCTTTCGCCCTCGGGAGATCCTCCCGCGCCGCGCCTCGTCGCGCTGGCCGGCGGGACGGTCGTGCTGATCAGCCTTGTCAAGAACCTCGGCTTTTCCTTTCCCGCCGCCGACCTCTCTCAGGGCGTCGACCTGGAGCTGAGCCGGATCTTTTACGCCGTGGGGCTGGTCATCGCCGGCATCGTCGGCGACCGCCGGCGGAAGTACGGCGCGGTCTGCTGCGTGGCGTCGCTGGGGTTCCCATTCCTGCTGATGGCCCTGAGCGACCGGCTGGGGCCCAGCATCGTCGTCTGGGGTCTGGGGTACTTCTTTTTCGGTTTTTTCACTGTGTTCCGGGCGGTGCTGTTCTGCGATCTGGCCAGCCGGGCCGGGAACGGGCTGTACCTCGCCGGGGCCGGCCTGCTGTTCGGCCGGTTCGGCGATTCCCTCGGAACGCTTTTCTGCGTTTTGCTGTCCGGCTCGCCGCTCTTGCTGGTGGGCGTCTCGGCGGCGCTGTTCGCCGCGGTGATTGCGCTGTTCTTCCTGCTCTACCACCGGGTCTATACGCCCGCTCCCGTCCGGGAGATGAGCGATCAGGAGCGGTTCGACCTCTTCGCCGAACGCTACGAGCTGTCCCGGCGGGAACAGGAGATCCTCAAGCTGGTCCTGGCGGGGCAGTCAAACCCGGAGATGGCCGCCGGGCTGTACGTGTCGGAGAGCACGGTGAAGTTCCACGTCCACAACGTCCTGAAAAAGACCAGCTGTGAAAACCGCCTTTCGCTGGTTTCCCGCTATCGGTCCGAAACGCGATGAAGGCGAAAAAACGCCGCCGCGGGGGGGTCCGAAGAGGCGCAGGACGCTTTTCCGGCGGCGAATGTTGACAGAAGGGGTGTGTCGAATGGTCCGCTCAGACGGGAAAAACGTCTTTCCCGGCAACCGGTTCTGCTTTTGGGAATGGTCTGCGCCGATCCTGCAGACCCCTGCGGAAGTAATCCAAAAGGCGCTCGAACTGCGGCTCGAGGGCCGGACGGTGAAAGATATCACGGCCGTGGGGATCGGGTATAATTGGACGTCTTACGAGTTTGGGTCAGCTTGTTATATGACCGCGACTCCAACATGGCCTGCGGCGGCACGGGGTTCCGACGATCCGGCGGCCGCGGTCCCCGCAGACGCCGTATTTCGCTGTCTTGCCCAGATCGACGAACCGCTGGTGATCTCTTTCGAGGACGGTGATTCCCTCGGGATCTCTTTCGAGGACGCCAGTTGTGTCCGTCTGGAGCTGAACACCCTTCCCCGGCTCATCGGGTCGGGGATAAACGGGAAAAATTTCCATGCGAACCGGCTGTTCTACGAGGCGATCGGAAAGAAGATCGCCGCCGTAGAGGTTGCCGCTTCGACAGAATACCCGGACTTTTGGGGGAGTCACGGCGTCGAACTGGAAGAGCAGCCCTGTTATATCAGCAAAGTGGATTTAGTCCTGGACGACCGGAAAAGGCTGTCTTTTTCCCCTTTTTTTGATTACGGTTGGGTCGAGCTTGTCGACGGCAGCGGGCAATGGATCGGCGTTCCGGCTGAGAAACTCACCTGGATCCTCGAGGGCTATTATCCTTCTTGAAAGGCGCAGGCGGGCGGCGACAAGCGGCGGATGACATAAAACGAGAACCCCGGCGGTCGATTTGCCGCCGGGGCCTGTTTTGCTTTTTGCTTTGCGGATCAGTCCGAGCTCACCAGAGACGGCTCGAGCTCCTGTCTGGCCTCGCTCTCCTGACGCACGAGGTCGAAGTACGTGTACGGGTCCACCAGCTCGATGTCGAGCCGGGGATTGGTGCGCTGCAGCTCGAGGTAGAGCGCGTACATCTCCGAGGGCAGGCGGTAGCACAGGCGGTAATAGAGAAATTCCGGCCGGGTGGGGCTCATCTTCTTGAAATAGACGTCGTTCAGGGCGGCGGCCGTCCGTTCACAGGTCCCGAGCCAGTCGCAGACGCCCTTCGTCATGTAGCTCACCGGCATGCCGTCGAACACCTGACGGTCGAGGCGCAGGTTCTTTCCGCCGTGATATCCCGAGATCAGCGAGCAGAACCCGTCGGGCGAGAAGGCCGCGTAGTTGCGGAGCACCTCTTTGGTCGCGTGGTCCGCGTCCAGCACCATCCCGGAGATGGTGACGTCGGCATGCTCGTACCAGTACTTGTTGTGGGCCCGCACCGTCGCCCAGTTTTCTGGCGGGACGCGGGAGGCGTTGAAGTACCCCGCGCCGGACGAATCGGCGACGATGAAGTCGTTTTCGGTCCGCGTGTCGTAAAAATACTTCATGAGATCCGGAAAGATCCCGCAGAAGTTCGGGTTGATCCCCCAGGCCAGCGGCAGCTCGCCCCGGTGCGGATCGTGCCAGAGCGCGATCATGGTGTCGTAGACCGGCGTGGCGGAGTCCATGTCGCAGACCTGCATGCACAGATAGACCTTGTTCTCCAGCGTTTTCTTCGCCGCCGGCCGCCCCTGCTTCAGCGGGGCGAACGGCGCCCACTTGTGGAAGGACTGGTTGTAAACGTCGTTCATCACGGTGTTCTGATAGAAGTTGTAAGGGGACATCAGGTGCACCTGTTCCCACTCGGTGAGGACGCCGTCCGGCTGGCCGAAGCGAAGCTTGTCGATGTTGAAAAAACCGCAGAACTCGGTCATGTTCCGGCCGGCGCAGTTCCGGTACACCGTTTCGAAGATCTCGAGCATCAGCTGCTTTTCCACGCCGAGGGGCTCGTCGGGCTCGTCCTCCGGCGCGAAGGTGTCCCACGGGGACAGCTCGAAGCAGAAGGCCTTTTCACAGACGTAGCGGTCGCGCTCCAGCACGTACGTGGTCCGGCCCTCGTCGCGGATGCGCCAGGCGTCGTCGATGTTGCCGATGATCGTGTTCGAGCAGAGGCCCTTTTTCAGATAGTTCTCAAGGGCCCAGCGGTAGGCGTCCACCTTCACGCTGCCGGAGACGCTGCCGTCGAACTTGCCCCGCAGATCGTGGACCACCGGAAGTCCGGTCCGCCGGCCGAAGGTCTCGTAAAGGTCCCCGGACAGCGCGATCAGATTTTCAACGCCGGCGATGGTGGTCGCCACGTTGACGGTGGAGGGGGCGTTCACGTCCCAAAGCACGATGCCGTCGACGTACGGTCTTGCAACGGCGAAGAGCTCGTCGAGAGAGCCCAGCGTCTGGCGGGGGACTCCCTCCAGCCAGCGCCCGTCCCGGGACAGGAGATCCAGCCAGAACCACGGCGCCGCCCTGGGCCGCGTGATCGGCGCGCCGAAGGACCGGCCCACCGACGACGGTCTGCCGTTCCGGTGGTTTTCGTCGTCCTCACAGACGACGTAGATCATGGCGCCGCTGCGGTTGGCCAGCCCCTGCATGCAGGCGACGGCCAGCGTCTCGTCGTAGGTCCGCGCCGTGCGGTCCTCGTAAAGCTTGTACAGATAGATCTTTTCCATATGGCGTCCTCCACAGGTCCGACTGCGGGCCGCAGCGCGGCCCACGATTTCATACTACCACAAAAAAAGCATTTCGTCAAGAAAGCCGCCGCGGGGAAAGAAACCGGCTGAGGGGAAAAAGAACATAAAAAGAAATGATTTTTGCCGTCGGAGAAATTCGGTGGCAAAAAAGGATATGATCACAATTAACCAAAGGCGGGGAGCTTTGCTCCCCGCCTTGCTGCGTTTATCAGTATATGATTTCGGTCTGCGCGGTCTCTTGGGCCCGGCCGCAGAGGTCGTTCCTCCGGTCCGCGCGCGGGGGGGCTTGTGCGGCGTCCTCCGCTTTTGCGCGCCGCCGGAAGGAACACGGCGAGACTCATTCGCGCATCAGCGCTTCCAGCTCGGCGTCGGATTTGCCGGAGAGCTCT
>JAEERN010000217.1 GCA_016285815.1 Clostridiales bacterium | reverse complement strand
GTGCCCGTCACGGGAGAGGCGGCGGCGCCGGGCCGGATCGCGCGGCGCGCGGTCGTGGCCGCCGTCCGGGAAAACGAGGTCCCGCCGCCGGAGCTGTTCGAGAGGATCTTGGCCGCCGCGGCGGATCCGGACCGGCGGTGAAAAGAGCCGGGAAGAGCGGAGCGCTCTTCCCGGCTTCGTTTTTTGCAAAAAGGGGGGGACGGGCCGCGCCGGTCAGCGGGCGGCGAGAAAGTCCCGCATGACGGGGCGGAGGGCCTCGGCCCAGACGCGGCAGCCCTCGGCGTCCGGATGGCCGCCGAAGCGCGAGCGGTGCGGCTCTTCCGGCGAGCGGGAGAGGACGGGAACGCAGTCGAACAGCGCGTCTGCCCCGGCGCGGGAGGCCCGCAGGAAGTCGTTGACCCGCGCCCAGAGGCCCCGCCGCTCTTCGTCGTAGTCGAAGGGCGGGACGGTCTGGATCAGAACGCGGCAGCCCGCCTCGTGCAGCAGCTCGACGGTGCGCGTCAGATCGGCGGTCAGAGAGTCGAAAGAGGCGCCGCGCAGGATGTCGTTCACGCCGAAGCAGACCGCGACGGCGTCGTTCTGCCGCGCCCGGCGCATCCACGCGCCGTTGCTGGCCGCGTCCGAGGCGCGGCCGAAGCCCAGTCCCACGTTCCAGAAGGCGAACTCCGGACCGAAGCTCCGGCTCAGCACGGCGCACCAGTGGGTGTACGAGTCCGGCGCGGTGCCGCAGCCCTGGGTGATGGAGTCGCCGAAGTATCCGACCCGGGTGACGCCGGGCCGGGCGCACCCCACCAGCCCCGGCGAGGGGATCTCGTTGGACGGCGTCCAGCCGTCGGGCCCGGAGAGCCAGCCCGGGACCAGACTCTCCAGATGGATGGGCAGGACCCGGCCGCGGAAGCCGATCTCGACGCAGACGTACGCCCCGGCGTCCACGTCCAGCGTCACCGGGTCGGTGAGCAGGTCCTCGCCGCAGGCGACGGTGCGGCGCGGGCAGCCGCCGAAGGTCACGGGGACCAGCGCGGGCTCTTCCCGGGACGGGTCGGCGATCCGGGCCGGACCCATGCGCAGAGAGAGGATCTCCCACGGGGGAAGGGCCATGTTGGCCTGACTGAGCTGGCCGTAGTCCACGGTGCCGTTGATCTGGTTGGAGAACAGCAAGACCCACGGCCAGCGGCCGCCCACGGTGGCCTTGTAGTAGATCCGGCCCAGACGCGGCGCTCCGTCGGTAAAGATCCGGAACTGGCTGCCGCTGCCGGCGAGGGTGTTGGAGGAATAGGGCGAGACGTCCATACGGCGCATCCTTTCTCGAGCGAGTCGTTCGACGCTATTGTACGAAAAAACGGGGCAAAAGTCAAGCGGCGCCCGGCGCCCGGCCGGAACGCGCCGAGGATTTTCCGAGAAAAACGCGGTTTTGTGCTTGACAAACGGGGCGGGCTCTGTTATAATTACCCTTGTTCAGCGGCACCATAGCCAAGCGGTAAGGCAGAGGTCTGCAAAACCTTTATTCCCCGGTTCGATTCCGGGTGGTGCCTTTCAGAAAAAAAGCACTGCGGGCGCAGTGCTTTTTTCGTGCGTCCGCTTTCCGGCGCCGGGAAAACGGCGGCTCTTTTCCGCCGGGGCTTGATTTCCCGCGCATATGTGCTATAATTCAGATATAACTGCGGAAAAGAGGGAGGCGACGCGCCGTGAACGCGGAGATCGACTGTTCGAACGTCGTGCTGACCACGCGCCGGCTGACGCTGCGCCCGTGGCGGCCGGAGGATCTGGAGGATCTGTACCGGTACGCCTCGGTGGACGGCGTCGGCCAGATGGCCGGCTGGAAGCCGCACGAGAGCCGCGAGGCGTCGCGGCGGATCCTGGAGAGCTTCATCGCAGGAAAAAAGACCTTCGCGCTGGAGCGGGAGGGCCGCGTCGTCGGCTCGCTGGGGGTCGAGCGGTATCGCGAGGACCAGTTCCCGGCCTTTGCGGACAAGCGCTGCCGCGAGTTGGGGTTCGTTCTGGCGAAGGACTGCTGGGGACAGGGCCTGATGCCCGAGGCGGTGGACGAGGTCCTGCGCTGGCTGTTCGAAGAAAAGTCGCTGGACGCGGTCTTCTGCGGGCATTTCGACTGGAACCGCCAGTCGGCCCGGGTCCAGGAAAAGTGCGGCTTCCGCCCGTTCGCGCGCGCGGCCTTTACGACCCATCTGGGAACGACGGAGACGGAGACGGTCAATCTGCTGACCCGGGACGAGTGGCTTCGCCGCCGCGCCGAAGAGACGGAGGCCGGGCGGTGAGCGCCGCGCCGGAGACGCGGCGGGGGATCGCGCTGGCCGGGAACATCCTGGCCGACTTCGTCAAGACCGTGGATCACTATCCCGCCGTCGGAACGCTGGCCGATATCGCGGCGGTGACGCGGGCGGTGGGAGGCTGCGTTCCCAACGTGGCGCTGGATCTGGCCCGGATCGACGGGACCCTTCCGCTGTCGGCCTTCGGGCGGGTAGGGGACGACGAGACCGGCCGCTATCTGATCGGCCGCCTGCGGGAGAGCGGCGTCGACACCGCGGGGATCCGGATCTCGCCCTCGGCGCCCACCAGCTTCAGCGACGTGATCAGCCTGCCCGGCGGCGAGCGGACGTTTTTCCACGCCCGCGGTGCCAACGCGGAGTTTTCGCCGGAGGACGTGGACGCCGCGGCGCTGGACTGCCGGATCCTGCACGTCGGCTATCTGCTGCTGCTGGATGAGTTCGACCGGGAGGATCCGGTCTTCGGGACGCGCATGGCCCGTTTTCTGCGGGACGTGACCGCGCGGGGCGTCAAGACGTCTCTGGACGCGGTCAGCGACAGTACGGGGGACTATCCCGCCAAGGTCCTGCCGGCGCTTCCCTTCTGCCACTATTTCATCGTGAACGAGATCGAGGCCTGCGC